>CAYTUX010000236.1:0-3841 GCA_964441455.1 uncultured Victivallales bacterium
GCAAGGCTTTGGTAGCGGGGTCAAAATTATTATTTAAGCTAAATCTTTGAGATTAAGTGCTATACGTTATCGCAGTAGAAGTTTTATGAATAATTCAGGCTAACAACAAAAAATGCTCAAAAAAAAAGCTTATGTGAAACTGACTTATCTTCCCTGAACATATAAAAACTATAACGAATTTTTCATCTTGCAATTGAAGAGAGGATGCAGTTTCTCAACCACTCTAATTTTGGTCTTTTCTGCCCTTTGGCAATATGCAGACTTGTATGGTCTGATTTCAGCATAAGACCAAGTCCTGAATTGTTCTTTGAGTCTCTTTCAATAGTAATTGTTTCAATGTCATCATAATTCATTCTTTTTGGATTTTTCCCGCACATCTGACCATTAAGTTTTATACGGCAGTTTATAACCTCTGTACTGGTTAAATATATACAGTCATGAGTCAATGCATGATATACTGCAACCCATAAGGGAATAATTATAAATAAACTTATAATAATCATAGGAAAAGTCATTCCCAAATTAAATCCCTCGTTAAAAACCAAAAACCAGGCAAAACCGCAAGCAAATACAAACATAACCAGCATGCCGATATATATTGCGGGGGAATCTTTCATTACAATTTTGAGATTTCCATTTTCTACAGAAAGTTTAAAACCTTGCGGTGGCTGATCTCTTGGATCAAATTTTGCTTCAAGTTTGCCCTCTTCAATTAGAGTCTTAACATTCTTATCAAGATCTTCAACTTTGCGGACAACCTCATCTCCTCCATCTCCAGAAAGTGCCGGCAAATTAAGATTTTTACAATGGTTCTCCCACAAAATTCTCATGCCCGCTTCAGAATTTCGCTGAACATCAAGTCTGATATTCAACTTTTTATTGTTCTCATGAATCAATTCGTTAATGTAAAGAGTATAAGATGGACTGTTTTTGCCTCCTGAATGATATTCTGAATAGTTTCTAACTCCCTTGTAGTTACTTAAATGTTCATTAAATTCCTGATTTCCTTTAAGTGATTTAATTGATATTTTGACTCGGTTGTCAGACAGAACAATTCTTTTCTTATAGCAAATTAAAGCAAGTCCGCCAATAAAAATGCCAATTCCAATAACTGTAAATATTAAAGTAAAGAGGATTTCCGGCTCAAACTTGCCGCTAGCAATGGAACCAATAAGCATTGCTGTAGAAATACCTACCCAAAAAAGTGCAGATATAATCAGAAAAACGCCGGCAGTTTTTGCCCCTTTACCGGACTCCCATTCAATTGGTAATTGAGCAGTATCAATATTGGTATTGATTCCTTTACCGCTGCCGTTTATTCTGATTGTAGCCATATTTATAGAATTAAGAGATAAGAGTTAGGATTTACGATTAGTACAACCATCACTTTTATCACTTAAATACCTCTGTAATTTTGTTAACATTGACAAGATATGTTCTGCCGTTACAATCCACTTATTGCCTATATCATCAATATATCCAATACCCATTCCTATTGTAGTATGAGTAATAAATTCAGCTGACGATCCTTTTGATATATCTAAAAATCTAATCTGTTCTTTTACTGACATTTTTTCCATTCCCTCTGCAATATTTGACGGAATAGATAAACTGCAGCGAGTTATCTGATCTTTAAAACCATAATCTTTGCCGTCAGCAAAATACTTATAAATTTCAATACTTAATTCTACAGATAATTTCCATACATCCAGATTACTACATTTCATACTTCATACACTATTATAATTTTGTTCTTAACTGTTAAGTCTTTAACCTTAAATCATAACTCTTAACTCTCAATTCATGAGGCTTTGCCTCATTCTCCGACTGCAAGCCGTGTGGCAAGTCTTTCCGGAAGCCCGGCTGCAAGAATTTTTTGTTGAGTAACTCTGAAGTCATATGAAACGCGTCTTAATTCAACGGTTCTCGTGGCAAGATCATATATTGCATATGCCGCACGAGGATCTCTGTCTCTAGGCTGACCAACACTGCCGACATTTATAAAATATTTTTTTCCCATTGAGACTTGCACCTTATCAAAACTGTTGCTCTCAACCATATGCTCTTTTATAAAAACAACCGGAACATGGGTGTGTCCATGGAAACACAAAGATGTTGTCTGGTTTTCAATACTGATTTCTGCATCAATATCTCCTACAACATATCCCCACTTTTCAGGCATGTCAAGAGTGCTATGAACAAGTGTAAAACCGGCAATTTTTTTCACAAAAGGAAGGTTTCGCAGGTATTCCAACTGTGGGTCTGAAAGCTGTGACTTTGTCCAAGTCATAACTCGTGCAGCGTGATGGTGAAAGTCGGCAAGCGAATCATTATGAGAACAATAGTGATCATGATTACCTCTAACACATACGGTTTCAAGCTCAATGATTTTATCAAGGCAAGGTCCCGGGTCGGCATTATAGCCTACAATATCTCCAACACAAACATAATGGGTTACACCCTGCGATTGTGCATCTTCTAAAACGGCACTTAGTGCCTCCCAATTCGAATGTATGTCTCCCAAAACTGCAAATTTTTTATTCATAGCTTTAATTATAACTTTAACAAAGCTGCTGCAATAGTTAAATCATCGAGAGTAGTAATCTTCATATTAGAAGTTTCACTTTCAACTAGATGAACATCTAAGCCTGCAGCTTCCAAAGCACTTGCCTCATCTGTTACTGTTAACTCATTCTTGTCAATATATTCAAATGCTTTTTGAAGCACTTTTACCTTAAATGTCTGTGGTGTTTGAACTGCCCATACCTTATTTCGATCTAATGTGCTCGTCACTTTAAGTCCGGATTCAACAAATTTTATTGTGTCTGTCATTCTACAGCCGGCAACTCCGGATCCATAACGCTTTGCCGCTTTAATACTTGCAGTTATCAGCTCCGGAGTAACTAAGGGCCTAGCTCCATCATGAACTGCAACAATATTGACATCTCTTGGTAATTCTTCCATGCCTTTAGCAACTGATAATTGCCGCTTACTACCACCGGTAACAACAGCTTCAAGTTTTGAACAACCAAACATTTTTGCCATTGCTTTTGTTGAATCGACTCTCTCTTTCTTGACAACAACAATAATTCCGTCTATTTCCGGACACTCCTCATATGCAATCATAGAATATGCAAGAACAGGCCTGGAACCTAACGGAACAAATGCCTTATCAACTTTTACTTTCATTCTTGAGCTCTGACCTGCCGCCACAATTATTGCGTAATTCACGAGACTCCTCCATGCTTAATTTTTGCAAAAATACTTAATAATTTGATAATGATAACTGTTTTCACATTATATGTCAATTTGTTTTAGAACATAAATAATAAATATTAATTGTAATATCAACTCTGAACACGGATAACGCGGAGAAAGAGAAGAAGTTTAGCCACAAAAAGGCTTAGGGCGGCATAGCCGCCTGATAACATCTAGAGGTTTACAAATAATAAGGTCGAGTATAAAATACCCAATATATATGTTAATCAAAAAGAAAGGGTAGATTATGAACTCGACCACACAGGAAGTATACGTTGGAGCCGACTTACATTCAAGTAATATTTTACTTTCATTGGCAGATAATGTAGGAAATGAGATTATTAGGAAAAGAGTTAAGTCAAACATCAATGATGTAGATAAGATACTTTCTCCTTTTAAAAGTCAAATTAAGGTAATTGGAGTTGAGTCTACTTTCAACTGGTACTGGTTTATTGATGGCTTAGTTGATCTAGGATATAATGTGAAATTAGGTAATCCTGCTAAAATGAAACAATATACAGGAATAAAAGTTACAAATGATTATACAGATGCACGTTGGCTGGCTGAGCAATTGAGATTAGGG
>CAYTUX010000237.1:0-4488 GCA_964441455.1 uncultured Victivallales bacterium
GCTAAACCATTGTATCGGGGTCATAAGCAACCTCATCTGCCTAGTGATTTAGGTTTTTATGATTTAAGAGTTCCAGAGGTGCGCGAGGAGCAGGCTGAACTGGCAAGAGAAGCCGGAATTGAAGGTTTCTGCTATTGGCATTACTGGTTTGGTAATGGAGTTAGAGTTCTTGAACGAATTTTTGATGAAGTTCTTGAAAGTGGGAAACCTGATTTTCCTTTCTGTCTGGGTTGGGCAAATGACTCCTGGACCGGGCGTTGGTACGGAGCAGATGATGATATGATTTTTGAACAGAAATATCCCGGCGAAGAAGATTGTCGAAAGCATTTTGACTGCATACTGCCGGCTCTTAAGGACAAAAGATATATAGAAGTAGGCGGGAAGAAATTATTTGTTATATATCGGCCTGATCTTATACCTGATTTGGATAAGTTTATTTCTCTTTGGCAGAAATGGGCGGAAGAAGAGGGAATGAAAGGTTTTTATTTTGTATCAAATTGTGCGAATGTCTCTGATCTTAAGAAGAATTCCCATATTGATGGATTTGTTGAGAATGTGCCTCTTGGACAAAGAAACAGATTCAAATTATCTTTTGCTGACAGAATTCTTAAGTGTTTTCTGGAGCATATTTGTCATACAACATTTGATGATTATATGATGAGCAGAAAAACCAAACCTTTTGTCAGACAATATTCAGATTATGTGGAGTTCTATGAGAATTTCAACTTGAAATATAAGGAAATTCCATCAATTGCCCCGAACTGGGATAATACTCCGCGCAGCGGCAATTTCGGTTTTGTTCTGCATGGAAGTACCCCGGAGCTATTTAGAAAAATTTTAAAAAGAGCAATAAAGCTCGTTGCAGATAAGCCTGCTGATGAAAAAATTATTTTTCTGAAATCATGGAATGAGTGGGCTGAGGGAAATTATCTGGAACCGGATATTGAGTGGGGGCGAGAATATTTAGATGTTTGCAGAGATGAGATTTTGAAAAAAAGCTAGAAACCATAGTAATATGAAAAAGACAGTTTTAATAATAACACACGTTCAGCCTTTACCCGCAAATGCTGGGGATTCTTTACGCTTACGCAATCTTATCAGATTCTTTAAAGAGCAGGACTATCAGGTTGTATGCTTGTTCAAGGATTGGTTTTCTGCTGAAGATATTGAAGAAGAGCTGAATAACCTGATTGATAACGTTTTCTTTTGCAAGGATTATAACAACCTAATAACAAAATTCAATAAGCCATATAAAATTCTGAAGATTATTCAGAAGAATAAAATCAAGGCATGTTTTGACAGTTTGCATATGCATGTTGCTGTAAAGAGACTATACAGGCAGTTTAAGCCAACTGTTGTTGTGGCTGAATATATTTTTATGGCTCCATATTTAAAACATATACCGAACGATGTGCTTAAAGTTATTGATACAATTGATGTTTTCTCCAGAAAACATCAGGAAGTATGCCGACATGGAATTGAATTTCCGCTTGCATGTTCAGAGAATGAAGAGCGTAGATATTTGCTTAATGGTGATCTGATTATGGGAATTCAGCCTGATGAAACAAAATTACTAAAAGAACTTTTTCCTGAAAAAACAGTAATAAATGTTGGTGTTGACATGCCTGTGAAGCGACCGGATTATGAATTGCAACAATCAGAACAAAAAGTGGTTCTGATTGTTGCCGGCGGGAATCCTAACAATGTTCATGGGGTGGAAAACTTTCTGAAAGAATCATGGGATATGGTTGCCGGAAAACATGAATGTGTCACATTAAGAATTGTCGGTTCTGTCTGCAGCAAAATTAGTATTGAAAATATTCCTGATAGAGTAGAGCTGGCTGGGATTGTTGATGATTTGGATGCAGAATATAGAAATGCAACTATTATTGTAAATCCCGTTGTTGCGGGAACGGGGTTAAAGATAAAAACCATTGAGGCTATGAGTTATTGTAAACCAATAGTTTCAACACCAAACGGCGTTGAAGGAATCATTGTCGAGGTTGCCGAAGCTGTTCCATTTGTAGTGGCTGAATCATTGGGTGAGTTTGCTGCAGAGATTCTTAAACTTCTTGACTCGGAAGATAAACGCTTGAAACTTCGGATGATAACTCAAAAGTATGCTGAAAAATATTTAAATGCGCAATATGTCTACCAAGAATTAAAAAATGAACTTGAAAAACATGAAAAAAAATATAGTTGTCAGTAAAAATTCAATATTAGAGCTGTATTATAGCAAGAAAAAAAATAATTTTTTCAATATACTTAAAAATTTGTATTATTGCTTCAAAATCTTACATTCATGTCAGTATGAAAAAAGATATTATACAAGTCAGTATCCTGATTTTGTTGAGTATGTTTCACGCAAACCTCTTTGGAAATATCGTAATAGTTCATTCCTGCCTATAAGAGTTATATGCATGTTTTTATATCATCCTGTTGTGCATTATGTTTTCAGAGGAGTCTATGAAGGCAAAGACTTGGTTGACAATTTTGATTCAGCATATTATTTAAGTAAATATCCAGGTGTTTCAGATAAGACCAATCCATATTATGACTACCTTACTTGCGGAAAATTGGAGGGTCGTGCTGCAACTCGCACATGTCTATCACATAATGAATTTTATGAAAACATTACATCGTTATCTGCAAGTAATATAAAAACAGATTTATGGGCATCAATACTGAAAATTATTAGTGGTTCCCAAAGTTATGTTCTGGTTTTCAGTCATGGGGTTGGTGGGGGGGCAGAGGAGTATTTGAAAACTCTAATTCATGATTTGCAAAGTGAGTTTCAATATATCGGTATCTTTTATCCAAGTCAATCAAAAAAAAACAGATATCTGGAGTTAAGAGTATTACATAATACAGTCAGAACCAAAATATATCTTCGTGAGTTTCATGATATCATTAGGTTTGTTCCTCAAAAAGTTATTATTAATAATTTAGCTTTTTACAAGCCAAGTATTCTTAATCAAATATTTGATTTTTTAATTAGTTATTCTGGTGATATCAAAATACTTTTTCACGATTTCTATGCACTGTGCCCGTCTGTTGTACTTATGGAATCAGATGTCTTTTGTGAACTCAAAAACTGTAAAAATTGTTCTGTAGTAAAAAGCAATGATCTTGATACCTGGAGGAAGAACTGGCAGCAAATCTTTAATAAAGCAAAGGTAACATTCTTCTCAGAGTCATCCAAGGAGATTGCAGAGAAAGTTTTTGAATTTGAAGTTGTCAGGGTAGAGGTGATACCTCATCAGCCACTTATAAAATTTGCAGATAGTGATAAATATCAATATCAAGCAAGCCGTGAATTAGTCGTCGGTTTTGTGGGGAGTGTCAATAAAATAAAAGGGGCAGACATAATTGTTGCTATGGCCAGGAATAATCCAGATGTTGATTTCGTTATTGTTGGGGCTGTTGTTAATGAATATAAAAAACAAATTGATACCATACCTAATATTCAGCAGACTGGAGCATATTCAAAAGATAATCTCCCTAAGCTTTTGGCTGAATATAATATCAATATTGCAGCAATTACTACTGTTGTGCCGGAAACATTTTGTTATGTTCTGCAGGAACTGATGATGCTGGAATATCCTGTTGCGAGTTTTAATATAGGTGCTCAGGGGGAGCGAACATCAACATACAAATATGGTGTTGTTGTTGATGATCTGAACGCAGACAGTATGTTTGCAGGCATAAAGCAGTTGGAACATAAACTTGGAGAGTTATATGAAACATGATATGAAATTTGTTTTTGTTATATTGCATTACAAGACGGTTGATGACACGATTGAGTGTGTTGATTCGATTCTGAAAAGTAATAATTATCCTGACTATGAGATTATTGTTGTTGAGAATGGCAGTCCCGGTGATGATTATGATATTCTGCAAAAGAAATTTTCCAACAATGATGCTGTGCATGTTATCCAGACGGAGGAGAATCTTGGTTTCGCAAAAGGGAATAATGTGGGATTTCAGTTTGCAAAGAAAAAACTCCATGCTGATTTTATTATTCTGATGAATAATGATATGATTCTTAAGCAGCAGGATTTTCTTGAAACGGTTGTTGGGATCTATGAGGACAAGAATTTTGCTGTTTTGGGTCCAGATGTTATTTCGCTGGATGACGGGGAACATCAGAATCCGCATACGCATGTGAATCTGCAGAATCCGGGTAAGGAACTGTATTACTATCAATTCTATTGGTTTATGGCTTTTCTCGGATTATATACGCCTGTGAAAAGAGCAATTTTTACGTTTGTAAAATGGTTTAAGGGAAAGAAAAAACATATTGAACCAAACTGGCGGGAGATGCAGACGGGTGTGAAGCTATATGGGGCATGTCTGATCTTTTCACCTGAATATGTGAGCATCTTCAGGGGACTGTATGACAAGACCTTTATGTATGTGGAAGAAGATATCCTATACTATATTGCACAGCGTGAGAAATTGAAGATGGTCTATTCCCCGGAAATTCAG
>CAYTUX010000238.1:0-3892 GCA_964441455.1 uncultured Victivallales bacterium
CCGCTAAACTAATTTTCTAATTTATCACCCAAAGGGTGATAAAAGTATAATGTAAATCCTGATTTCATTGATTTAAAAACATGTTTATCCTCTCAACCAAAAATCTAAGGAAAAAAAACCTCAATTTTTCGGTTGAACACCCTTTTCGGCGGGGTCACGGACCCCGACCCTACAGTTGCGGATGCTTTAATTAGAGCTAAACAGTTGATTGCAAATGGTTTCTGTAGAGCCGCCCCGCCCTCACTTTGAATCTCTTAAAATTCAAAGTAAGGGCGGGGCTAATCTACATTTCCGCAATAAGCATTATGTGCACGCTAACTTTTTAATCCCGCCTTGCGGGATCACCCAAAACTGAAAAAAACAAGCTCTCATTTGCTAATTTTATTGGTTCAAACAGATATTTTTTATGACGGACGAGTCGTCTGCCTTCCTTTGCGTTGCACAAACAAACAGACAAGCGGCTAAGCCACCCTAAACTTTCTCGCAGCTAACCTCCCGTTCTTATTCGGTGTTCTTCGGTGGCTAACCTCTTCTCTTCAGACTTTTGAATTCTCATATTAATTAATATCCAATCCGTCATCCCCCGCTGAAACCTTTATTGTATCTCCGGGCAGATAATCGCCACCAACAATCTTTCTTGCAATTACCGTTTCAATCTCTCTGTTAATCAGCCTCTTTACAGGTCGAGCTCCATATGCAGGATCATAACCCTTGTGTGCAAGATAATTAACGGCATCATCTGATATTATCAAAGTATAAGCATTGTCAGACAGTCTCTCGGCAAGAACATCAATCTGCAATGATATAATCTCTTTTATTTCATCAAGAATAAGTGGTTTGAACATTACAATTGAATCTACCCTGTTAAGAAACTCAGGTCTAAATACTGCTTTTAACTCTCTCATAACACCTTCACGAGAACTTTCCAGAATATGACCATCGTCACCAATACCGGCAAATAACTCTGCCGAACCTACATTACTTGTCATAATTATTATTGTATTTTTAAAGTTAACTGTTCTGCCTTTTGAGTCTGTCAATCGTCCATCATCAAGTATCTGAAGAAGAATATTAAATACATCATGATGTGCCTTTTCAATCTCATCCAGCAATACAACTGAATATGGTTTTCTTCGAACAGCCTCGGTAAGTGCTCCACCCTCTTCGTATCCAATGTAACCGGGAGGTGCTCCAATAAGCCTGCTGACAGAATGCTTTTCCATATATTCACTCATGTCTACACGTACAATACTATCTTCGGTGTCAAACATTGCCACTGAAAGTGCTTTTGCCAACTCTGTTTTACCAACACCTGTGGGACCAAGAAAAATAAATGACCCGATTGGTCTGTCCGGAGCCTGTATGCCGGCTCTTGAACAGATTACAGCATCTGCAATTGATTGAACAGCCTCATCCTGACCAATAACTCTTTTATGCAACTCTTCATCAAGATGAAGAAGTTTTTCTCGCTCTCCAACCAATAGTTTCTTTAAAGGTACTCCTGACCATCTGGAAACTACCTCTGCAATCTCTTCATCAGAAACCTCTTCTCTAATGAGTGATTCAGTATCATCCTGATGTTTCATTTTTGACTCGGCTTCTCTTAACTCTTTTTCAAGCTCAGGAATCCTGGCATGACGTAATTTTGCAACTTTTTCAAGATCATATTCTCGTTCTGCTTTTTCACATTCCTGCCTGGCTCTTTCAAGATCTTCTCTTAAAGCTCTTACAACATCAACAACATCTTTTTCAGATTGCCACCTGGCTGTAAGCTCATTTGAACGAGCTTTAAGATCTGCAAGTTCTTTTCTTAAAGCTTCAAGACGCTGCTTGCTTGCCTCATCTTTCTCTTTCTTTAAAGCTGTCTCTTCAATTTCAACACGCATGACTTTTCTTGTCAACTCATCAAGCTCGGCAGGCATTGAGTCAATTTCTGTTCTAATGGAAGCACATGCTTCGTCAACAAGATCAATTGCCTTATCAGGTAAAAATCTGTCAGATATGTATCTGTCAGATAAAACTGCCGCAGCTACAATTGCAGAGTCAAGAATCTTGACTCCATGATGTACCTCAAAACGATCTTTTAAACCACGTAAAATTGATATTGAATCTTCAACCGTCGGCTGATCCACAATAATTGGCTGAAAACGTCTTTCCAACGCAGCATCTTTTTCAATATATTTTCTATGCTCATCCAAAGTAGTCGCACCAATGCAGTGCAGCTCACCACGAGCAAGCATTGGCTTTAACATATTACCGGCATCTGAAGAACCTTCTGTTTTTCCGGCTCCAACAATAGTATGTATCTCATCTATAAATAGAATTATATTACCGGCAGACTCTTTAATCTCATTCAAAACAGCTTTTAAACGCTCTTCAAACTCTCCTCTATATTTGGCACCGGCCATCAAAGAGGTCATGTCAAGTGCAAAAATTGTTTTTCCCTTTAATCCTTCCGGAACATCTCCGCGAAGAATTCTATGAGCAAGACCTTCTACAATTGCTGTCTTACCAACACCGGGATCACCAATTAAAACTGGATTATTCTTTGTCTTTCTCGAAAGAATCCTGACAACACTTCTGATTTCTTCATCTCGCCCTATAACAGGATCAAGCTTGCCCTTTGCTGCAAGCTGTACAAGATCAACTCCATATTTTTCAAGTGCTTCATACTGTCCTTCAGGATTGTCACTGGTAACCCTCTGATTACCTCTAACTTTCTTTATCTCTTCCAGTAAATTCTTTTTATCAATATTAAACTCTGAAAAAAGATTGCTGATAAATGTTTTCTTTTCCTCCGCAAAAGCAAGAAGAAGATGCTCTAAAGATATATATTCATCTTTCATCCCTTTCGCAATATCTGATGCTTTAACAATCAGTTTGTTAACTCGATTGGAAACAAGAATCTTGCCCTGTTCAGTTGCTCCTCCTGATACTTTCGGACGACTTTCTAACTCACTTTCAATACGCGCCTTGAAAACCGCAAGTGTGCAACCTAATTTTTCAAGAAGTGTTCCGATCAAACCACTTTCCTGTTCAAGCATTGCAAGAAATAAATGTTCCCCGTCAATCTCCTGATGTGAATAGCGTATTGCCTTCACCTGAGCAGACTGAAATGCTTCTTGTACTTTCTGTGTAAATTTATTTAATTCCATAATATTTTCCTTTCAATTTCCTGTCACATGATACAAATTATTTGCCCCATGACAGGATATATTGTCAATTTGTATTATCTCATACAAATCAATCTAATTAAGTATAAGCATACACCATGCCAACAATAAATATCGCCGAAAATGTTAAAGGAGAGGTAAAAAAAGCGACAAAAAGTCGCACTTTTGGCGACAAGATGTCACTGCTTTACCCTGGCTATTCCATGTTTTTAATCTCATATTTTTTCTCCCAGCCACCTGTCTAAATATCTAACCTTAGATTTCTGGTTGAGAGGATAAACATCTGTTTGGATCAATAGAATTAGGGATTGACTTTTTGTTTTTTGCCCAACTACTAAAAGAAAAGAGAAATGTAAGTTTGTTAAATATTTTTTATACTTTAGTAGCTGGGGTGATTCCGCAAGGCGGGATTAAAAAGTTAACGTGCACATAATGCTTATTGCGGAAATGTAGATTAGCCCCGCCCTTACTTTGATTTTTAAAAATTCAAAGTGAGGGCGGGACGGTCCTACAGAAACCATTTGCAATCAACCATTTAGATTTGACTGCAGCATACTCAACTGTAGGGTCGGGGTCCGTGACCCCGCCAAAAAGAGTATTCAACCAGAAAAACAGGGTATCCGTGTTGCCTCATAATAACTAGACACCGAACGGATTAAATAGAACATTTCTATTGCCTCATAATAGATGACACCGAACAGTATAACAAAACTCTCTAA
>CAYTUX010000239.1:0-29397 GCA_964441455.1 uncultured Victivallales bacterium
CTCACAACAAAATACTTGCATCTATGTGTGACAAACAAATTCACTTAAACTAGAGCATTTTAAGATTGAAACGCAGTAAACCTATGGATTGTGGCTTCCCCTGCATTTTTCAAAAAAAAAGCACAACAGGCTCTGCTATTCTTTATTTTTTTTTAAAATTCAGCGTTGTCCTCATCTCACATCTTTACAGCGTTTCATTCTTGCAATGCTCTAAATTTATTTCAGATTTCCTGTTCAAACTCAAAGCTACCAATATGTCATCCATACGAGATTTATCCGCAATAATTTACGAATAGCCAAATAACATTCAACCTAAAAACGGCAGTTGCCATTTTGCCGTAGATGCTAGGCACACGGTTTTCAGCTATAGTACCTATGCAGGAAGCCGTACAACGCCGCAAATGCGGTAAAACTGGCAACCCCTTACGGTTTGAAATTCAGAAAATTCTTCACCCATTTGGTGAAGCTAATAATCGAAACAACTCCCTTATTTACAAACACTTATCCGTTTTTATTAATTTCAAATGCCGTAAATAGGTTCAAAGATCATGCCTCCATCTTTAATTATTAGTTATTATTATTACTTTTTTCTATAATCTTGTGCTTAGATTTCTGTTTGAGAGCGCAAATGTGTGTTTTAATCAATGAAATTAGGTTTTAAATTATACTTTTATCACGTTTTAGGTGATCCCGCAAGGCGGGATTAAAAAAATATTTTAAAGGCGGGGTCACGGACCCCGACCCTACACAAAATCTGCAAATCAATGGTTTAGGACTGTTTACAGCATCAGCAACTTTAAGAACGGGATGCTTCACCCCGCTGAAAAGGGCATTCAAACAGAAAAACAGGGATCTTTTGCCATTTTTTTAATATATTCTTGACTGATATTTGTAATAAATGTAGATTATCCAAAATTTACATATAGTATAATTAAATAAAAAGGTGAAAAATATGTCAAATAAGTTTAGAGTAGTATTAGTTGGGTGCGGAGGAATTGTAGGAGCCTGGATGGGTGCAGTGGAAAAACGTGATGATGTTGAGATTGTCGGGCTTGTTGATTTAGATGAGAGTAAGGCATTGGCATTGCGTGAAAAATATGATTTTCTGAAAGATGCAGATGTCGGAACTTCATTGAAGGATATGCTTGATGCCAAGAATCCTGATGTTGTATTTGACTGCACGGTTCCTGTTGCGCATCCTGTTGTAACAATTACAGCTTTGGAACATGGTTGTCATGTTTTGGGAGAGAAACCTCTTGCTGATAATCTTGCAGATGCCCAAAAGATGGTTTCAGCATCTGAAAAAGCCGGCAAAACCTATGCGGTCATTCAGAATCGTCGTTATATTAAAAACATTGTTGCTTTCAGAAAGCTTGTTGAGTCAGGAAAACTTGGCGATGTGACAACGGTTAATTCAGATTTTTATGTGGGAGCACATTTTGGTGGTTTTCGTGCTGAAATGGAGCATGTACTTCTTGTTGACATGGCAATTCATACATTTGATATGGCTAGATATATCTCAGGAACAGAGGCTGTGTCTGTTTATTGTCATGAGTGGAATCCAAAAGGTTCATGGTATAGTCATGGTGCATCTGTTATGGCAATTTTTGAGATGGCAGACGGCAGTGTTTATAACTATCGGGGAAGTTGGTGTCCGGAGGGAATGAACACAAGCTGGGAGTGTGATTGGCGCGTAGTTGGTGTTCAAGGTAGTGCCATTTGGGATGGACGGGAAAAGATTCAGTATGAAGTTCCTGAAAAGTCTGATGGTTTGATTTGGTCAGGAGAAGTTAAAGATGTTGAGCTTAGGGAGCCGATTGATTTTGGTGGACATGCAGGTGTTATCAATGAGTTTCTTGAGTCATTAAAAAGTGGTGGTACTCCGCAGACTGAATGCCATGACAATATTAAGAGTCTGAAGATGGTTCTCGCTGCTGTAGAAAGTGCTGAGACCGGGAAGAAAGTATTAATATAATGGTAAATGCGGACGCCGGGGATGTATTAGCTCCTCCTCTGAATCAGGGGAGGAGGACGAGCTTGCGAGGACGGAGGGGTTCCTCCTCCCATGTGAACCTTGAAGGTTAATGTCAGGTTGAAGCTTTAACAGGGGGCATCGTCCCAGATGACCGAAATTAAAGAAAAAAACATAGGGATAAGGATAATAAATAGTCTATATGCCATTGATTTTAAAACAAAATAGGGCTGTTAATAGTCAAACTTTTGACAGAACCCTCGAAATAAAAAGGAATAAGAAAAAGATGAAGAAGAAAATTAGAATAGCCTTAATTGGTTCAGGTGGGATTGCTCATTCACATTTAGTTGGTATAGATGAGTATGAGAATGCAGAAGTAGTTATTGCATGTGATATTAATGAAGAGGCAGCAAAGAAGTTTGCAGAAAAGCATAACATCAAAGATTATACAACAGATATTGATGCTATTATGGCAGATAAGACTATTGATGCTGTAACAATTGCCACTCCTCCTGCATTTCATGCACCTATTGCAATTAAAGCTCTCAGTGCCGGCAAGCATGTGCACACGGATAAACCATTTGCAATGAATGCACAGGAAGCTGAAGAAGTTGTGAATCTTGCAAAAGAAAAAGGTCTTATATTTATGGTTGGTATGAACCAGAGATACACAAGCGAAGGTCAGACAGCTAAGAAAATTGTTGAAGAAGGTACTTTAGGTGAGATTTATCATGCAAAAGCACTTTGGAAAAGACGTAACTTCATTCCCGGCGGAGCCGGCGGGTGGTTTCATAACAAAAACATTGCCGGTGGTGGTGCAATGCTTGACATAGGTGTGCATCTGTTGGATTTGTGCATGTATGTGATTGATAATTTCAAGCCGGTATCTGTAAGTGGTGCAGTTTATACTAAGTTTGGTCAGTATGGCGGATTGAAAAATACAAGTAAAGCTGAAATGGTTGAACCGGAGTTCAGTGTTGATGATTTTTCATTTGCACTTATCAAGATGGAGAATGGATCCACAATTCAGCTTGAAGCTACATGGGCAGAATTTATGGAGCAGAAAGAGTACTCCAATATTGAGCTTAAGGGTACTGATGCCGGTATGAATCTCAGACCAATGAAGCTGTTCACGTGTGGTGATGATGGCAGCTATAATGTAATTGAACCGGCATCATTTAAGGGTGAAGGCAACATTCATAAGGGCAGAACATATAATTGGCTTGAGGCTATTGAGGGTAAAGCAGAAGTTTTATGCAAACCGGAGCAGTCTCTAGCTATTCAAAAAATCATTGATGCAATTTATGAGTCTTCAAAATCCGGTAAAGAAGTTGTTATTGACTGGAAATAAAAGAAACGGTAAACTCTAAACTGTTTATAAACAAAAATTTCAAACCCCTGCTTCTCGTATATTTTATTCATTTCATTACGAATGCTTTGTCGAGAGCAGGTAAATTTTTATTTTTTTATGTCCTAGGGTTACACTCCCGTTGGTCGCTCACCCTAGGCTATTACGATATACTCCGTTGGAGTATTTAATATATCTCTTTCATTATTCTTCTTTTTGCATAACGAGTCCAGAACCCGACCACAGGGATCCTATCAAACATCACACTTGTATCCCAGTAATCCTGCTGAAAAACAACTTTACCATCCTCATTAAATCTCACAAAAGAGATACCAAGTGCTTTTGTTGGGTTGTTTTTAGATGCTTTTATTTCTAGGTTTATTATCCAGTGAAAATAGTAATTTATTCCTTCTCTGTGAACTGAGGTAATAGTAAAAGTGCATTTTTCGACAGGTTCAGCCATTGCCAGAAAATATTCTTTTGTTTTATCAATTCCCTGAACAGAATGGAATGGGTCTCCAAACCATATGTCTTCTGCATAAAGATCTTCCATTCCTTCTTCAATAACTTCCGTAGAATATACTTTATAAAAGTCATTAAATCTTTTTAGAGCTCTCTTTTCTTCACTACTTCCTGCAGCAGGTGGTTTCACATTTGCAGTCTCTTGAATTAATTTTTCATAATCATCAATATTCTTGTATGAATAATGAGTTGACCGGCATCCCAACATTGTCACAAGACAGATTAGTAATAATATAATTTTCATTACGCATTTTTCTTTCTGAATTTTGTAAAATTCTTTAAAGTCCAATAAAAATAAATAATTTATTTTTAGAACATACAATTAAAAAGCCATTTTGTCAATTATATTCTCATCCAAAAACTTTATTTTTCTGGTTGAATGCTGTTTTCGGCAGGGGTGAAGCACCCCAACGGACAGTTGCTCCTACTGCAAACCAACATTAAGCTATTAATCTGCAACTGCCTTTGTAGGGTCGGGATCCGTGACCCCGCCTTTAAAATATATTCTTCAGGTTTACCATCCCAAAGGTGAGAAAACCAAAAATAAAACCTCAATTTTATTGTTTGAAATATACATTTATACTCTCAACCAAAAATCTAAGGCCAAAAACAGAAAAACAGGGTAAAAAGAAAAAATTGGCTTGCAAAAAGTTGCAAAGTATGAGTATATATAGAAAGTGAAGAGTTCAAAGTATTAGAAATATTTTGTGTGTAGTATTGAATATAAAAGTTTGGAGAAAACAGATGTCGTTATTAAAGTTAACAAAGCCTTTGGCTGCGTTTGATATTGAGTCAACGGGGACGAATGCCCGTTTGGATAGAATTATTGAAATTGCAATTGTGAAGCAGATGCCTTATGGTATGAGTTCTTCATATGTTTTCAGAGTGAATCCCGGAATTCATATTCCTGAAGAGACAACAGCAATTCATGGTATTACAGATGAGGATGTGAAAGATTGTAAAAGTTTTAAAGATATTGCTGATGAAATTCAGAAAATTATGGATGATTGTGATTTGGCGGGTTACAACTTGTTGAGGTTTGATATACCAATTTTGCAGGAAGAGTTTGAAAGGGTCGGGAAAAAGTTTGAGATTGATACAAGAAAAATTGTTGATGCACAAAAAATATTTCATAAAAAAGAGCCAAGAGATTTAACTGCCGCCTTGAAATTTTATTGCGGAGAGGATTTAATTGATGCACATGGTGCGGAAGCTGATACAATTGCAACTTTAAAAGTTATTGAAGGTCAGTTGGCAATGTATGAAGATTTGCCAAGAGATGTTCCAGGGCTTGATGAGTATTCAAATCCTACAGATTCAAGTTGGGCGGATAGATCAGGACGGCTTAAGTGGAATGAGGATGGTGAGCTAATTGTCAATTTCAGCAAGAAAAAGGGATTAACAGTTAAACAATTGCTTAACGAGGAAAAGAGTTTTCTTAAGTGGATTGTTAAAAATGATTTTCCAAAAGATACCAGAACTATTATATCTGATATTTTGGAACATGATATCTGGCCTGAAGCGCCGGAGAATAATGGCTGATGGTAATTAGTTAGACCGTTAGACTGTTAGAAAGATGTGGACTAGCTCCGCAGGTAGAAAAAAAGGGTAAACTCTAAAGGGTAAAGGTTAAACTTTTAGACAGACCAGTATTTGAAAGTTTTGGTTCCTTCGTCCTTGGTCATTTAGTCCTCTTATAACAATTGAAAAAGGTAATGCGATGATTTTCTTTGAAAGTGTTGATAATCGATAACTAAAAGATAATGTTTTTTTGTTTGTCTTTGTTTATGCGTCAAAAGCAAACTTCACAAGTACCAGATAATACGTAGAACGAATTCAGATAGGTGATGAAAATGAAAAAAGAAAATTTTTTAATAAATAGTTGGCTTGAAAATTTAAGATTTTCAGGGGATAAGAAGGAGATTACTGCACAATGTGTTGTTCCGAAAGAGTTAAAAGTAAAAGTCAGTTTTAATGGTTCAACTTTTGAGTGGAATGGTTCGGAAAGCAAGTTTTTCAAACTTGAAGCAACACCCGGAACAGAAATTGTTGTCACACTTACAGACAATTACTATTCTGCCTCCAGAAGCATGGTTGTTCCAGGAAAACAATATGTAAGAATGTCTTCAAACAGTGTGTCCGGTACAAGAGAGAAAATATTAAATCATATCTTTGCCGGCGAAGAAGTCAGCAAGGAGATACAACCTTTTGTTGGATTTCTGCGGGATGGAGCTTTTGACAAACACGATGAAAAACTTGCGATAGAGTATATTAAAGGTTCTAATGAGTTGTCATTTTTAGCATTGGGTATTTTACTTTTGGGTATGGATGAAAATGGCATAAAGGATGATGCAAAAATAAAAAATTGCGTTAATGATATTGCAAAAAGTATTTTTAATTTGGATTTATTTGAGTTATCTGTACTTTCAATTGCTGCGAGTTTGCATCTTATTTCTAATGAAAGTATGACTGAAGAATTAAAATCAGCTATTAAAAAGCAATTGGTTGAGTTTGATTCTTCAGATAGAGCAGATTTTTCTTTAGTTCAGTTTGCAGGTTTAATAAACTTGTATGAATTTTCCATTGATTCTAATATAAAGTCATTATCCGAAACGCTTATTAATGTAGTTCTGAAGAAGCTTTCTTTACTTTCTTTTGATGGTGTATCGTTTGTTCCTGATGCAGATTTACCTGCAAAGCAGTTTGTCTCTTTTTACAAAGGGAGTGCACAGTCGGTAATTTCATGTTTTATTCCGGGTGTTCCGCTTGCCTATAATCAATGGATGATATTTGTATTGTTATCGGGATTTGAGCCAAGTTTTGATTTGGTTGGAGAATTCTTTTCTACGCGGAGTGGTGTATATAATGATATTAAGATAAAGAAAACCACCTCATATATGCTTGCAGATTTTATGCTGTTCAATCAGGGTGTTTTTGGTTTAACAGCTCTAAGTAAAACATGTATTGTATTCTCTTCATATTATGATTTTTACAAAGATGAATTGTTTGATACCAGAAAACTAAAAGCACCCGAAATTTCTTTTGTTGATTCTTTTATGAAAACAATTTATAATACGAGTGGTTTAGAAAACAGGAATACAATGTTGTATTGGCCTCAAGATGAGTTTGAGAAACAATATATTGAGGACAACTGGGTATTTGGAGAGGCTTCTCAAGGGCGTATTGCTGTTCATTGCTCTTGTCCTATATTGGAGCATAATGATGTTCTGATAAACAAGGAACTTGAGGCGATAGGCAATGAGATTGTCTGGTCAATAATATGTGCAGATAAAAAAGAAGACATTAGTTTAACAGCATTCAGTAAGAGGGTGAAAAAAACATGGAAACTTTAAAGAGCTTGATGATTAAAACAGTTGAAGATAATGGAGTTGCAACTTATATTAATTATAAAGAGGATGGTATTTGGAAGAAAAAAAGTTTTAGCGACTTTCAACGCAATGTTGAAGTAATTACAGAAATGATTGATTTATTTAAGGTTAAGGAGGGAAAAACAGTTGGTCTGTTTCTTGAGAACGGTCACATGTGGAGTGAAATCTATATGGGTATTGTTTCTGCAAATACAACTGCTGTTCCAATAGATGCAAAACTATTAGAAAATGAAGTTTCACATATTGTAAATGATTCGGAAGTATCTCTAATTTTTACACAGCGTAAACTTGTACCTGTTATCAAGGAGTGTTTGCCTCGGTTAAATAAACTACACTCGGTTATTGTTGTTGATACAAATCTTGATGATATAGAGTCGGGCGTTAAATTTATTGGTTATCCCAAACTGGTAAATCAGGCTCGCGAGCGATTTTTCAAAGTGAAAAGTACGAGGTTTGAATCATCTGATCCGACATCAGAAGATATTGCCTCAATTATTTATACATCTGGTACAACCGGTCGCTCAAAAGGAGCAATGCTTACCCATGGGAATTTTGCATCACAATACTTTTGTGTAATTGATAGAATTGAAATAAGCAAAGATGATAATCTTCTGACGGTATTACCTCTACATCATGCATTTTCCTTTACTGTAAATTTTGTTATTACAATGTGCGTTGGTTGTCAGGCAAGTTATGTGGAAAGTCTCAGGACTATTTCTGAGAACATAAAAGAGATAAAGCCGACAGCTTTGGTTGGAGTTCCCCTGCTTTTTGACAAGATGAAAGACAAGATTATGGTTCAGCTCAAGCAGAATAAACTTGGGTCATTTTTGTATGCAGTAGGTATTAGAGGACCAATAAAGAAGAAGATTGTTCAGGGATTTGGAGGACGAATGCGTTTGATGGTTTCAGGAGGGGCACCGGCAGACCCCGATACGCTGAAATGGTATAATTCTTTGGGAATTCAAGTTGTTGAAGGATATGGACTCACGGAAACTTCACCGGTTATTACTGTCGCAAGTCCGGATTCCACAAAATATGGCAAAGTTGGTCCGGTTCTTGTGAACTGTGAAATTCGTATTAAAGATCCAAACGAGAATGGCATAGGGGAGATTCAGGCTAAAGGTCCAAATATCTTTAAAGGCTATTTTAAAAATCAGACTGCAACCGATGAAGTTTTCGATTCAGATGGCTGGTTTTCAACCGGTGACTTGGGTTTGCTTGATGACGATAATTACCTTAAAATCTGTGGGCGAAAAAAATGCTTAATAGTTAATAGAGAGGGAAAAAATATTTATCCTGAAGAGGTGGAGAATCATATATTGCATAATGAATTTGTTTCAGAAGTTCTGGTTCTTGGTTTTAATGATCCTGATGAAGTTGGTGAAAAGGTTGGAGCCATTGTTGTTCCGGATAGTGAAAAGTTAGACAAGTGGCAAGCTCATCATCATCATACTGACCTTTCTGATGAAGAGGTTGAAAAGTTGATTGTAGACCAGATTAAGGAAGAGTGTAAGACGCTTTCAAGTTATAAACGCCCACGAAAGATTGTTTTAAGATTTGAGGAGTTTGAAAAAACTTCTACAATGAAAGTAAAGCGTTATTTATACAATCTTTAAAAAATGTAAATGGTAAGTTGTTAATTGCAAGGCGACGCTCTTCGTTGCAAATGTGAACAACTATGTTTATTCATGCGTCTTTTGTCATGAGTCATGCGTCAAAAAGAGCAACCAAGCCTGTGACTGGGACAAGTCAAGTCCTTATGGCAAAGACTGAAGTGTAACTTACTTAATACTAATTTTTTAGACAATAGCACTGACTGAAAGGAAAATAATGAACGCATTCAAAGCATATGATATCAGAGGGATATATAATAAAGATTTTGATAAAGAAGATGTTTACAGAATAGGTTTCTTTCTTCCAAAACTTTTAAATGCAAAAGAGGTATTAGTCGGACGAGATGTTCGAGTCAGTTCTCCTGAAATTCATGATGCACTTATTTCCGGTATAACAGATGCAGGTGCCAATGTTTGTGATATTGGTCTTGCAACAACTCCAATGGTATATTTTGGTACAGGAAGATATCATTTTGACGCATCAGTTCAGATAACAGCATCCCACAATCCGGCAGAATATAATGGACTTAAAGTTTCTAAAACAGGAGCTCTACCTGTTGGTTATGACACAGGGTTGAAAAAGCTGGAAGCGAAGGTGGATAGCGGAACAGAAATTATTCCGGTTAAAAATAAAGGTTGTGTGTATTACAAGGATATAAAAGATGATTACATTTCATTTCAGAAAAAGAAGCTTTCTGATATCAGCAATCTTAAGACTGGAATTGATTGCTCAAACGGAATGGCTGGAATCGTTCTGAAAGATATTCTCGGTGAAGGACCAATTTATATAAATGAAGAGCCTGACGGCACCTTTCCATGTCATGCACCGAATCCTCTTGAAGAAGAGAACTGTGAACAGATAAAAAAACTGGTTACAGATAGACAGTTGGATGTGGGAATAATTTTTGATGGAGATGCGGATAGGATGATGCTTATTGATGAAAAAGGGCGTTTCGTCAGACCGGACATTACTATTGGTATTCTTGGCAGATATTATCTCAAAGAACCAGGGGATCATGTTCTTTATGATATCCGAACATCCAGAGGCGTGACTGAATATATTCAGAAAATGGGTGCAGAGATTCATATGTCCAAGGTCGGCCATGCTTACGCAAAGTATAAAATGGCTGAATATGGTTGTGTTTTCGGTGGCGAACTTGCAGGTCATTACTATCTGAAAGATTTTTATAATTGTGATTCTGCTATTATGGCAGCAGTAATTGTTCTTGATGTTCTTTCTGAATTGAAAATGAAAAACATTAAATTTTCGGAATTAGTTGATGAAATCAACTGCTACGCAAATTCCGGTGAGATTAATTATAAGATTGAAAATAAGCAGGGAGTTATCGAGAAGGTTAAGAACTATGTTCTTGAAAGAGAGAAACCTGTAACCCATACAGATTTAGATGGATACCGGTTTGATTTTAAGGATTGGTGGTTCAACATTAGACCATCAAATACTGAGCCCTATCTTCGTCTGATTGTTGAAGCAGATAATCAGAAAATGCTTGACCAAAAACTGGAAATGTTTAAATCTCTGATTGCCTAAAAATAAATAATTCAAAGAGGTTTTATCCACAGATTTCGCAGATGAACGCAGATTATTAAAAGAAAAATCAAAAATATTAGCAACGAAAGTCATAGGACGGCATAGCCGCTGGACGCATCTGGAAAGTGTGACTCCAACGTTGAGAAAAGAAAAAATGATAGAACAAATGAAACCCAAGGAGCGATGGTCGGCCGGGCACAACATGGTCCTGCATATGTTCGGACACCTGAAGGATCTTTTGCCTGATCTGGCCCAGATTTCGACACAAGCGTTTGAAGCGTTCACTTCGCCAACCCTCGATAATAAGAGCCTGTTGGACAGTCTGCCGGACGGTCGCCATGTCTGCCCCGATAAATGCCTTAGCAAGTGCTTGCAACCGCCCCCCGTTCGGCGCTATCATATTTCTATGAACGAAACAAGTCCCGCTCCCCGGCGAATCGACACCTCTACACGCAAACGGGGATGCGCGCGCACCACCACCTTGCTACTGCTCACCGCTCTCCTCGTGGCTGGCTGCGTCAGTAATCCCATCACCGGCAGGCGAGAGTTGTCCCTGATCAGCGAACAGCAGGAACTTCGCCTGGGTGCCGAAACTTATCCGACCAGTCTCCAGGCCCAGGGCGGCACCTACAACGCCCATCCCGAAGTGCAGACCTATGTTGATAGCGTCATGCACAAGGTGGCCGCTCACAGCGACCGCCCCGAGCTGCCCTACGAGATCGCCGTGCTCAACAACGGTGTCCCAAACGCCTGGGCATTGCCCGGCGGCAAGATGGCCATCAACCGCGGGCTGCTCACGGAATTGAAGAGCGAGGCTGAACTGGCGGCCGTACTGGGACATGAAATCGTCCATATCGCCGCCCGCCACGGTGCCAAGGTAATCGAACGCGGCATGCTCACGCAGGGAGCCATCTTGGGTGTCGGCCTCGCCCTCGATGATCACGAGTACCGCGATGTCATCGTCGGTGGTGCCGGCCTCGGCATGGCCCTCGTCAGCCTCAAGTACAGCCGCGTAGCCGAACTGGAATCGGACAACTATGGCATCAAATACATGGTTGCCGCCGGCTACGATCCCGCCGCCGCCGTGGAACTGCAGCAAACTTTCCTGCGCCTCTCGAACAGGCGCAATTCCGGCTGGCTGGCCGGACTGCTCGCCTCCCACCCGCCTTCTCAAGAGCGCGTTGATGCCAACCGTCAGCACGTCTCCGGGTACAGCCGGGACAACCTCTTTGTGGGGCGCGAGGAGTACCTCCTGGCCATGGAACCGCTCATTGAATCCAAGGCCGCCTACGACACCTACGAGACCGGACAGGCCGCTCTGGACAAGGACCCCTCCAAGACCGCCCGCCTCGCCAGGGAAGCCATTGACAAGGAACCGCGCGAAGCCCAGTTCTATGGTCTCCTCGCCAAGGCCCTCGCAGCCCAGCAACGCCCCACCGAGGCCATCACCGCCCTCAACCAGGCCATCAAGTTGCAACCGAACTATTTCGACTACTACCTGACCCGTGGGCACCTGCGAAAGACCATGGGCGATACGGAGGGTGCCAGTACTGACTTCACCCGCAGCATCCAACTCCTGCCCACCGCATCCGCCCACGCTGCCATGGGTCAATTCGCGTTGGCTGCCGGGCGATCCGATCTGGCCATCCCCCATCTGCGTGCTGCCGCTTCCGCGGACTCCCTTGAAGGACAACAGGCCCGAAAAAGCCTGATCCGGCTGGAGCTACCCTCCGCCCCCGGGCGTTACCTGCGCGCTTCCTACAGCCTTGACAAGGCGGACCTGCTGGTCGTCACTCTGTGGAATCCCACTACCCTGTCCGTCGCCACCTGCAACTTCACCTTGCAAACCCCCACCAGATCCACCAAATACACCGTGTCCGGCGGAATCCCCGCCGGCGCGACGCGTCGGGTACCAACGAAGGTCGGTCCATTCACTGACGTGAACACAGCGGCCAGACAGGTTACCTTGCACTTTAACCGCGTGACACTCGCCGATTGAGCCCTGTCTGCCGGCGAACAGGACTGATTTACATAGGGCGGTCGAGCCGCAACCAAAAGAATTTTTCGCCCAAAGACGCAGAGGACGCAGAGAAAAGAAAAATAATGGTTAATGGTTAATTATTAATGTTGGAAAAGCTCCGCAGGCAGATAAAAATTGTAAACTGTCAAGGGTAAACTTTGGAAAAGTGCAACCCTTGTATAAGACATATTACGAATCATCTCAACTTCTTTTATTTATTTGCCAAAAAAAAGTTGCATTTTTTGAAAAACACTATATAATTTTTTTTTTAATCTTGTAACAGGTATATTTATATCTGTACTTTGCAGCTTTTAAATGTGCATAATTGATGGGCCCTGCTAATAAAATTTTAATGGCAGGGTGTGTCAAATGCAACAAAATTTTCTAACATCAATGAGTAAAAAAAGCTCTTTGAAATTATTAACAAAATATTGAAAGACATTATTTTAAGAATAGGTACAATATATGTTTAGCAAAGGACGGCGATATGAGACGTAATAGCGATTTGATGCGTCATTTCATGGAGCAAAAGTCGACTTTTGTTCCGCAGTTGGCGTGGCGAGCGACTAACGCCGAGCAACACAAGGCTTGGCGCAAGCGCTTCGCACGGCGACTTCGTCTGCTCGTGGGGCACGAACCCACCGCAGTACCCCTTCAAGTCGACTGGGCTGAGACGATCGAAACGAAAGCGTTCACCCGACACAAGATCTACGTGCAGTCGGAGGAGCACTACTGGATCCCTGCCTACTACTACGTGCCAAAGCGTCGCGTCGCGTCCGTCCCCGGTATCGTTTGTCTGCACGGTCACAGTGGAATCTACCCCTATATTCGCGAAAGTGACGAACAACAACGTGAAAAGTGCCGAAATCTGGAGCTGGACTTTGCTCCCTTCTTTGCCGAGCACGGCTACGTGACCATCGCCCCCATCCAACGCGGGTGGAACGAAACGGCTGAAGGTGTGGATCGAAATGAAAGTGGCTGCCAGCGAATGGTGCTGAACAGCTTTCTCGTTGGCATGAGTCCCATTGGGTTGCGGTGCTGGGATAGTTCACGACTCATCGATTTTCTGCAGACCCAGGAGTGTGTGGACTCGACACAAATTGGAGTTGCGGGGCTCTCCGGTGGCGGCATGGTCGCGCTGTTTTGGGCCGCCCTTGAGCGACGTGTCAAGTTCGCCATGGTTGCAGGATATTACTGCTCGTTCAAAGAGTCGATCTACTCAAACCATCATTGCCTTTGCAACTGCGTTCCCAACATGATGGAATGGGGAGACATGAGAGAAGTCGCTGCACTGATCGCTCCTCGTCCTTTGCTCGTAATCAGCGGAAAAAAGATCCCATTTTCCCGATTGTCGCGACTCGGCAGGCATTCGCTGAGTTAGAGAAGGTCTATGGGTTGATTGGTGCCAGCCAGAATTTGGAGAAGGACTTCTTCGACGGCCCGCACGCCTGGAGCAACCGAAAGACGCTAACGTTCATTGGGAAACACGTATCGATTCAAACAGTTGCCGAACCAAGGAGTGCATTCGTGCATGACTCCCGGCGTTCGCTATGAAAGCAGCATGATAACTTAGAGAGAGACACATCATAATTCAATGAACACAACTAAGGATATTTGGGTTGACTGTGATTTTCCGGGCGGGAACATCGTCGTTGATGGAATAGAAGGAGACACCGTCCGGGTCCATCCGGATTTGAGGGACACCTCCGGTGACTGGTTCTATTTCAACTTTCGTCTGTATGGCGCCGCCAATCGCAGGATCAATGTCGAGTTCACGAGTTCGAAAGTGCTCGGTCCGCTCGGTCCCGCAGTGCGCCATGACGATGCTGCGACTTGGAGCTGGCTCGGGGCCGGGTCTTTGCGAGGTTATTCGGCGTTTACCTGTCAACTGCCGCCGGAATCTGCATCCACGCAATTTGCGTTAGCTGTGCCGTACACCAGATCGAATTTGGATCTCTTCCTTCAGCATCACCAGCATACGTCCAACCTGCATGCAGAGCAAATCTGTCAAAGCCGCAAAGGGCGCGTGGTGCCACTTATTCGTCTAGGGGAAAGCGGCGCCGATTTCGGTTTGGTACTGACCTGTCGTCATCATGCCTGCGAGATGGTCGGGAACTATGTTTTAGAGGGATTTATAGAAGCGGTACTCGCAAGTGACCGGATCGGAGAGCGACTGCGGCAATTGGATATTCTTATTGTTCCATTCGCAGACATGGATGGTGTTGAGGATGGCGATCAGGGTAAGAACCGTCTACCTTATGACCATAACCATGATTACGGTACCGTCCAAATCTATCCAGAGACGCGCGCCATAAAGGAAACACTTTCTGCTTGGCAAGGTCGCCGGCGGGTGGTAATTGATCTGCACTGCCCTGGAATTCGAGGCGACCAAAACAATCATATTTTCTTTTCCGGCGCTCGGAAAACGTGGGGCGAAGTGCTGAAGTTCGGATCGCACTTTTCCCGTTATGCGACCGGTAAGTTAAGAATTGATCCGCGATTTAATGTGGCATATGGGGAGAAGTGGAATCAGGATTCTCCTCATTTGTTGCTAAAGCATTGGGCAAGCGAACTTCCTGAAGTAGTCATGGCGAGCACGCTTGAAATTCCGTATGCACTCGCCGGAGGCGAGATTGTTCTGCCGGATTCGGCACGCTCATTCGGGCACGACCTTGCCACGGGGCTTGCCGGGTATCGGGCAGGGTTTTAGGTTGTGTGCCAACAAGTTGATTGACAACCGTAGACGCACGTGGGGAGAGAACAATCAGGTTCAGGCGACGCTTAACAGCGCATCTCATCTAAACCTTAAAGAATAATAAAATTAACCATAAAGAACTTGAAGAAAAATGAAAATTAAAAAAATCGAAGATTTCCAGAAAAGCCATTATAAAATTTAATCATGACTCTAAAAAATAAAACTTCAATGACTTCATTAACTTCATAGTAGAAAATAAAAATTTTAACAAATCGATGGAGGTGACTCGTAAACTCGTGCCTCATCTAAACGTAGGAGCAAAATAGAATGAATGATCTACAGTACGACATTGTGGTTGCGGGAGGTGGCACCGCGGGATCGGCGGCTGCCTTGGCTGCGGCACGAAGGGGGCACCGGGTGCTACTCGTGGAGGAACAGAACTGTCTCGGGGGCATATCGACATCAGGCTGTGTCGGGGAATGGTTCGCATCTCTCGAAGGGATGGGCAACATCTTCAATACTCTGGTCGATGAAATGCAAAGGTTCGGGCCGCTGAAGGCTGGACCGCGCTTTTTCAATCCCGAATACATGAAGATTATCTGGCAGCAACTTGCCGAACAAGCGGGGGTCGATATACTTTTCCATGCCTCGGTCTGCGGGGTCACCAAGGAGGACGACTCACTCACCGGCGTTTGCATCCAATCCTGCTCCCATGAATTCGCTGCGAAGGCACTGTACTTCATTGATGCCACCGGCGAGGGAGATTTGTGTGCGCTGGCTGGAGCGGACTTCATGCAAGGAGACCCTCAAGGACATCGCGTTCTCCACATGACCCTCGCAGCCTGGATGTACGACACAGGCAAACAGCAGAAACCATATCTTCCTGAGTCACTCAAGCCCATACGCAGCAAAGAGGAGTTACCCGGATTGGGATCTGGGTGGGTGGTTGACGATAATCGCATCTACATGAACGCGACCAAGGTAATGGAGCATGATCCTACGGATCCGTTGAGTTTGAGCAATGCTGAATGCGAAGCCCGCAAACAACTGCTCCGCATCATTCACTACCTGCAGATCCATGCATTTCCCACCTATGCCCTTGCGTCGAGTGGCGCAAAGATCGGCATTCGTGAAGGACGGCGGATCATCGGCGAGTATGTTCTAGTGGGAGAAGAAGTGTTGAACCGCACGACCCCCCTAGACTTCGACGACGGTATCGCCGTCGCCACCGCACAGATTGACTTCCATAGCCTGACGAAACCCGGAGATTCCGGGTGGCGGCAACGACTTTTGCCGTACAGTATTCCATTGCGCTGCCTGATGCCGAAGGGATTTGCTAATCTTCTGGTTGCGGGAAAGTGCATCAGTGCGGACCAGGTTGTTCACAGCAGTTGCCGCATGACACCAACCTGCTGTGCCATGGGGCAGGCCGCAGGCATCGCCTCTGCTCTGGCGGTGGAGACCGGTGTTAGGAATGTCCGCGACGTGCCGGTATCTGAGTTGCGCCGGATACTCTTTGCCGATGGCATGGAACTTGATCCATTACAACACAATGCGTTTTCCCTGCACGAAACAAGACTGGATGATGAAGAAACACCTCCGAACAACGAAATCCAACCTACAAAATAACCCGTGCATACGCAGACCATTTTGCAGCTGATTTCAACCGTTACCGGAAAACTTTTAGAAAAAATTTTACAAAAAATAGAGGCTTGACAGCACCGATGATTATTATATAATTGCCTTTAAATTGGACGAACTTTTATCACGGTCATGAAATTAAAAAAAACGCTGAAGCGTTAAAAAAATAGCAACATAAAACAGAAACGTAATTTGGCTTGTTAACGGTTTTTTTAGAGATAGCTTTGCTAGTCCCGTCATGCGGGAATGATGCCGATAACAAGTCGTTAGGTATAAATAAATGAAAAACTACTTCAAACGGATGAAGTCAACGGGCAACTGTCCGCCAAGAAAACGCCCAAAAATTATACATGCTTTACGCAGTCTATTTCATTGTATATTGGACGTTCGTTAGACAAAAAGTTAATAGGTGTTGTTTTCAATCACAAACCGTGCTTTCAGTTCAGTTCCGACTGATAAGCCTATTCGGGGAGTAACAATTATATTGTTTGGACAGAAGTTACTTTCAAATATAATCGGGGTATTTAGGCTTTCAGAGAATAGAGGCTTACCATTGTGTATTTTGGAAATATTAAATGCTTGGCAGATTTTGGCAGGCCCGTTTGTCAGCTCTTTAATATCTGACTTTTTTCTTCGTTTTTGCATTATAGCGATACCTTCAATTGGTTCAACAGCTCTTATAAGCACTGCAGCACCTTTTCCTTCATCTTCTGTTACTGCATTAAACATCCAATGAATGCCGTAGCAGAAGTAAACATAGCTCATTCCCGGATGTCCGAACATAACTTTATTTCGAGGAGTTCTACCTCTGAAAGAGTGACATGCCGGATCATTATCAGGAAGATATGCTTCTGTTTCAACAATTCTTCCTGAGCATATTGAGTGTTCTGACCTGATAACAAATGTTTTACCTAAAAGATCTCTGGCAACATCCATTGTCGGGCGATTATAAAATTTTTGAGGAATAATGTTTTCTTTTTTTGTCATCATTACTAAATAGGTTGATTTTTTTATTATATAACATGTTTATTGTAAGTTGTTTATAAACAATAATTTTAAGAGCCAGCTTTTCATGAGAACGGGGACGTTCTTGCTCTCAAAGTTCGCATTCAAGTATTGTTTTTTGACCGGGAGCGGCAATGTCCTCATTGCCATTTTTTGTTCTCTTTGAGAACAGGGACGTTTTTTGCTTCAAATCTTACAAATAATACTGATTTGCAGATTTTAAGGTAGCTCAATGTAGGCCATTCGCTCCTGCCCATCAAACATTATCTTTTTTGACGCATGACTCATGACGACAGACGCATGACAAACCAAGATGCCGATGAGGACATCGGCACTCCCGGAAAACACTTGCAACGAGGATCGTCGCGTTACATAATAAAATGTAAACTTTAAATTGTAAACGGTAAACTATTGTGTTGCTTCGCAACCTATCTATATAAATACCGCCGGAGACATAGTTTACAGTTTACAATTTTCATTTGCCTACAGAGCCAGTCTACACCTGTCTAACTGTCTAACGGTCTAACTAACTTTACCCTTTAGTTTTTTCTCGACCTTTGTCAGTACTAGAATACTTTCGACGATCATCCATAATTCAAGTATTATAATTATTGTTCCAATAACTGCCAGCATATAGTTTCCGGCAAGAGCAAATCTTTTAATTTCCAGAATTAAAGCAGTTGCACTGATAACAATCATTATTATCATTGGTATTCCGGTATAAAAGAATGGTTTTTTCTTTAACATCAGGTAAACAGTTATTACCAGCAGAGAGAGACCTGCAAGCAGCTGGTTGGCAGATCCGAAGAGAGGCCATAAGGTAAATGCTCCTGTGCCGCTCATTACAATACCTCCTTCAGTGAACTTTGTTTTATAGAAAGCCAGGATGAAAGCACTGCCTACTGCAATCAGTGTTGCAGGATGTTTTTTTGCAAAGAAAGGAGCTTTGCATGTCAAGGCTATTTCACTTATTATATAACGCTGAATACGAGTTGCCGAATCCAATGTTGTCGCCGCAAATGAGACAATGAATACTCCCATAAGTGTAATGGCGAATTCTGCAGGTATGCCTGCTTTCGCAATCATATTAGTTGAACCGATTATGAAAGATGAGAGCTTGCCCTGCAATCCACCGCTGTTTGCAATTGCCCAGCTTCCGTATTCCTGATTAAAAGCATCAATGCCTGTAAGGGTCACTCCTCCAACGTTGTAAGCCATACCAACTCCTGCACCGCAGGCAACCAGCACAAATGCTGCAAGAAGTCCTTCTGTCAGCATGCTGCCATAGCCTATAAACAGAGAATCTTTTTCATTTCCACACTGCTTGGATGATGTTCCGGAGGATACGAGAGAGTGAAATCCTGATACGGCTCCGCAAGCAATGGTCACAAACAGAAACGGAAAAAATGAAGGTGCATCTTTTAAGTTTATATTCATTGACGGAGCAACCATTACAGGATGGGCAATTATGACTCCCAGAGCAAGTAAGACCATTGCAATAAACAGCTGATATGCATTGATAAAATCTCTTGGCTGCAGAAGAGTCTGAACGGGAAGTATGGATGCAATATAAGAGTATATTAAAAGCACTATAACCCAGCCGCCGATTGATTCAATGGTCAGTAGTGTTGTTCCGCCACTTCCGGGAATCGTGATTGTGGGAAATGTGAAAGATCCAATTAAGTATGCACCAACAGCAATTGTTGCATACATTAGGACAACAGCAATTATTGTAAGTGGTATAGAAGGCATATTTTTTTTATATACAAGCCAACCTAATGTTACTGCAATTGGTATCTGCATCCAGACAGGAAAAACAGAGTGAGGAAACGCTGCAAAACATGCACCTATGACTACTCCGAAAATTGCAATAACTATAAGTAGCGTAAAGAAAATTATAAGCAGGAAAAGCATTTTTGCTCTACGATTGATTACATCACCGGATATACTGCCGATAGTATTACCCTTGCTTCTCATTGATATGAAAAGTGCTCCGAAATCATGAACTGCACCCATAAAGATTGATCCGAAAATCACCCATAGAATAGCCGGAACCCACCCCCATAGAATACCGATTGCCGGTCCGATAATTGGACCTGTTCCGGCAATTGATGCAAAATGATGACCGAATAATACTGATTTTTTAGTTGGCACATAGTCAACACCATCTTCCAGTTCTCGGGAAGGAGGAGTCTGATCTTCCCGAATGCCGAAGAGTTTCTTTGCAATAAACTTACCATATGTGTTGTATGCAATAACATAAAGCACAACAACTGTAACTATTAATATTAATGAATTCATTGTTTTCCTTCTTTAAAGTTCTAAGAGTAATATTAAATAAACGAGCTAATTGCAAGCTCTAAATTAATGTGAGATAGTCTGTTTTGTTGTTAACAATGTCAATTGTGTACATTTTCTAACTTCTTATTTAAAAGTTAGACTGTTAGTCAGACCTTGACCGAACAAACTCTCTAACAGTCTAACCGTCTAACTGTTTACCTCAACCAATACAAAAACCTTATCAAGGCGTCGAACCTTCGTTCCGTTTGTCGAGACAGTGATTTTGTTTCCTTTTTCAGCACTTTCAGTTGGTTCACCGCCATCAACTCTGATATCTTTTGGCGCCACGTGTACCGCACCGGTTGTTGAACCTTCAAACAGCAGTTCACAAGGGAGAGTCAACTCCTTTTGAATTAGTTCAAATTCAGCAACGCCGATTTTTGAAAAATAATTTGAGACTGTTCCAACCATCACACGCTGTTTTGTAGCAAGCGCATTATCAAAGGCACTCCATTCGCCTAGTTTATTTCCGCAGTAGTATCCACCCATCCAGAAATCTCGATTAAATACTGTCCTCATTCTCTCAACAAGTTTTCGGGAAAGCTCTTCGGTATATGCATCATCGGCATGGGCTTCAAGAGCTTTTACATATGAATCAACAACGATACTTACATAGTCAGCCGGTCTTCCTCTACCCTCAATTTTAAAAACAGAAACACCTGCTTCAACAAGCTTATCCAGATGGTCAATCAAACATATGTCTTTGGGAGACATGACGTATTGATTTTCAATTTCAAGCTCTTTTCCGGTCTGTTGGTCTGTTATTTTATACTTTCTGCGACATGGCTGAAAACATGCACCACGATTGGCAGACTGATTATATTGAGCAAGACTCATATAGCACTTGCCTGAAATTGCCACACATAAAGCTCCGTGTACAAATATTTCAATTTTAAGCAAGTTACCGGAAGGTCCTTTTATCTGATTTTCAACAATAAATTTGTGAATTTTTGAAATCTGCTCAAGAGTTAACTCCCGAGCAAGAACAACAACATCTGCATAACGACTGTAGAAACGAACTGCTTCTGTGTTTGAAACATTTGCCTGGACTGATATATGCACCTCAAGGTCAATTGATCTTGCATATTCAATTGTTGAAATGTCTGTGGCGATAACAGCTGAAAGTTTTGCATCTTTTGCGGCATCACAAACTTCTTTCATGCTTTTCAAATCTTCATCATAAATTATTGTATTCAGTGCAAGATAACTTTTTACATTTGTCATTCTGCAGATTCCTGCAATCTTTTTTAGGTCTGATATTGTGAATGGTGAGGCTGCACGCGAACGCATGTTCAACTGATCAATACCAAAATATATTGAGTTGGCTCCTGAACGGATTGCCGCACTTAGTGCAGCCATCGAACCGGCAGGTGCCATTATTTCTATCTTTTCTGTTTCAAATTTCATATGGCAGGAAGTATATTATTTTTGGCAGAAATTGACAAGATTAAAGAAAATAGGAAAGAATTTAGAGCATTGAAAGAATGAAACGCTGTAAAGATGTGAGATGAGGACAACGCTGAATTTTAAAAAAAATAAAGAATAGCAGAGCTTATTTTGCTTTTTTTTGAAAAATGCAGCGGAAGCACATTCCATAGGTTTACTGCGTTTCAATCTTAAAATGCTCTGGCCACAGGTTTCGTAAAGCATCGCCAACAAGACGCATGGACGGCTACAAATTAACCGCGCAGACGCATTTGATTTGAGCGTCATGCGTGACGATGAAAAAAATTTAAAAAAGTTTTACAAAAAATCGATTCTTGACAGCACTTATGATTATTATATAATAGCGTTTAAATTGGAAGACCTTTTATTTAAGGTCATGAAATTGAAAAAAACGCTGAAGCGTTAAAAAATAGCAACATAAAACAGAAACGTAATTTGGCTTGTTAACGGTTTTTTTAGAAATAGCTTTGCTAGAGCATTGAAAGAATGAAACGCTGTAAAGATGTGAGATGAAAACATCACTGAATTTTTAAAAAAAATAAAGAATAGCAGAGCCTATTGTGTGTTTTTTTGAAAAATGCAGCGGAAGCAACAATCCATAGGTTTACTGCGTTTCAATCTTAAAATGCTCTAGTCCCGCCATGCGGGAATGATACCGCTAACAAGTCGTTCGGTTTAAGGAAAGGCATGACAAAGTGAGAGAGAAGCCAAACATTATCTTCATCCTGTCGGATGATCTGAGCTATTGCGATATAGGATGCTACGGTCAGAGGCATATCAAGACCCCAAATATTGATAAACTTGCTGAAGACGGCATGAAGTTTACTCAGGCATACGCAGCTGCTTCAATATGTGGACCAAGTCGCTGCGGACTAATTACCGGCAAGCATATGGGTCACGCACGCAATCGTCACAATTCCCTGAACGTTCCAGGTGGTAGTTATCAGAACAGTATCCTTCCCGAGGATCAGACTATCGGTGATGTGATGCAGACTGCAGGCTACAAGACCGCGGCGATCGGCAAATGGGCAGTAGGCTTGCCCGGTACCGAGGGAGTGCCGTACAAACGTGGTTTTGATCATTCTTTCGGTTTCTACGATCAGAACCGCGCACACTCATTCTATCCCGAATACGTGTGGAGAAACAATGAGCCCGTCGTACTCGAAGGAAACTTCGGGTTCGATATGCAGGCAATCTATCGCAGTAACGACCGTCGCTTTGATGCGGACGACCCGGACAGCAATATCTATGACAAAAAGGGCAGGATCATCCCGAGAGGTGTCAAGGATCCTGAAAAGATTCAGAATACCTACGATCTCTGCGAGTCCGAAGCGTTGAAGTTCATCAAGGATAGTGCTGATGATCCCTTCTTCATATATCTTGCGTTCCAGAACCCACATGGTCCTCTGATTGTTCCGAGTCTTGAGCCATACACGAATGCCGACTTTCCGAGCCAGCGTCACAAAGAATGGGCATCAATCATTACCCAGATGGATACCGGTATCGGCAAGATTTTAAATCTGCTTGAGTCCCTCGAGATAGCAGAAGATACGATCATCGTGTTCGCCAGCGACAATGGCTACAGCGCATGGGGTTATTTCGGCATGAAGCATGGCGAGCAGATCCCGTTCTTCGATAACAGGGGACCGTTCAGGGGGCACAAGTTCTCGCTCGACGGCGAAGGCGGGATCCGGATTCCGTTCGTAGTCAACTGGCCGGGTAAAACAAACGGCACTACCTGTGACCAGCCAATCACGTTCTGGGATATCATGCCTACACTCGCAGAGATGGGTGGTTCAATGTGTACGACAGAGACTGACGGTTTATCGTTCGTGCCGACACTGCTGGGCGAAGAACAGCCCCAGCACGACTACCTTTACTGGGAACAGAATCACCAGCAGGCGGTTCGAATGGGCAAGTGGAAAGCATTCAGACCGCATCCGGATCAGCCGACCCAGCTGTATGACCTCGAATCCGACCAATTGGAAAACAGCGATATCGCAGCGGATCATCCAGATATTGTCGCCAAGATCGAGAAGATATTTATTGAGGGTCGAACGGATTCGGATATCTTTATTAACCCCGGCGAGGACGAAGAGACTCATAGAAAAAGGGTCGAGCACCTGAAACCGAATGATTTTTTGGTGCATGACCAGTATCATAAGAAATGGATAGAAGATTTCGAGTAATTAAAACCGAACAAGGTAAGGATTAGTCCAGACTCGTAGCGAGAAACGAGCGAAGTGGTCGTAATCATTGGTTCATGTCAAGCCTCTTAACCTGCGGACGTGTCACCTACGTCAGCCATTTACATTGTTTGATTTCAAAAAAATAGATAGTTGACAAAAAAAACAAACATAGGTACAATTTTAAATTAATAGCAGATACAAATACTTTTTAGCAGTCACTTTTAACGAACCTGAAAGAGATAAAATTATCAAACTTACTTTAACGATTTGATTCTGATATATTACCATTATTTGAAAAAGGACTACAATGCATAAAGAAGCACAACAATTACTTGATTCCTGGTGTAAATCACTTTTCAGCTACCAAATTTCCCATAAAGATCCACGTCTTAACGGTGGGCTTCTCTGCCCATCCTGTTGTCGTATACACGGAAGAACCATTGATGCCATATATCCATTTTTAAAACAAGCTGATCTCACAAACGACTCATCCTTTATTGAAGCGGCTTGGGACATATTTGCATGGAATTCAACAGTTGATTTACCCGATGGATCTTGGATAAATGAACTACGGACCTGTCCTTGGAATGGAACCACAGTTTTTGCGGTTACCGCCATTGCAGAAAGTCTATTACATTTTCCCCACCTTCTTACTAAGGATCGCTATAACAAAATATATAGTCGGCTTCATCTTGCTGCAAAATATATTCTTAACACATTCACCGTAGATACAGGCAATATTAATTACCCTATAACAGCGACATATGCCCTGGCAATCTGTGGTGATCTTTTTGATGATCAAAGAATGCGTGACCGAGCCAGGTATTTTGCACATAATGTTCATGAGTATTTAACTGATGAAAACAGCTTGCTTTTTGGAGAATGTGGAATAGACGGAAGGATACAAAGCAGAAGCGGATTATACCCAATTGATCTTGCATATAATGTGGAAGAATCTCTTCCCGCCCTTTTATATTATGCACACTACACTAATGACAAGGAAATAAAATCTCTTGTAAAAAATTCATTTGATTCACATCTGAAATGGATGCTTCCTGATGGAGCATGGGACAACAGTTGGGGAACTAGAAACTATAAATGGACATATTGGGGAACTCGCACCGCAGATGGTTGTCTGCCAGCCCTTGCTCTACTTTCCAAGGATGACCCACGATATTCCACAGCCATTGAACAACGGTTAAAATTGCTTCAAGATAATACACATGATGGATTATTAACCTGCGGACCTCATTACCACCTTCGTGGAGAGTCAACCTGTTTACATCACAGCTTCTCTCGGGCAAGGAGTCTTGCTTGTTTTATTCACAATTTTCCAGAAGATATAATATCATCAGCACCTTTGCCAAGGTCTGAACAAATAGGGGTGCAATACTTTTCAGACATTAATAGTTACCAGTTGTCTCAAGGCTCTTGGCGAACTACAATAACAGACTATGATTGGTTTTATCGAGCCCCTTCCGGAACATCCCTTCATGCTTCCGGAGGAGCAATCAGTATGTTGTGGCATAATATATATGGACCTGTTTATGCTGCAGGTCTAACTGAAAATGTCATTATTGAACCTGATAACACCCCGACTAATATTGATCCAAATATCATTATTATGACACCCCATTGCAGCTTCAATTTAGAAAACACCTACTATAACTCCTTATACAGTCCTAGCACTGATATTTGCGAGATAACTAATTCTGATAGTCGAAGTAATAATGTCGGTGTCAGGGTCAAATCTAAATTATATACCAAGGACGGCAAACCATTAGAGTGCTTAGGATTACTTGCAATAACGCACCTCATTAACGAAGATTTTTTTACATCTACCTATACAGCAGAAAAAGAATTTAATGACACTTTATGGGTATATCTTCCGATCATATCTTCATCATTGGAGGACTATTCTTTAATTGATTCACACACAATACGAATACAAAAACCTAAGGGCATTCTCACTCTTTCATCATCATCTCCACTGGAAGTACAATTCCAGGGAAGAGGCTTTAATTACGCACCAGGCTTTGAGTCCATTCCCTTACGTGTTTCATGGAATCCTAAAAAGAATGGAGATCTTTGCATTCAAATTAGCTGAGCAATTCACGGTTGATCTGTCGTTTATTGTTCTCATATTTCTGTTCCTGATAATCTTAAGATTTTATCAATGTTTTCGAGGTTTTATTGGTATTCATGGTAATCTTTTCCGAACTTAGATTTCTGGTTGAGGTTATTATCATTAGTTTTAACCAATGTAATAAAAAAACGATTTTCTGTTTTTTGTCTTTTTGGGTGATCCCGCAAGGCGGGATGAAAAATATATTTTAAGGACGGGGCTGCCGAAAACAGCATCCAATCAGAAAAATAGGGTTTTCCAAAATAAATCCGGCATAAACCATAGGAAATGCTGGACAAAAAACGTCCTAATATGTCATTATTCTAACTTGTTTATATTTTTCTTGTTATATTTTAAGTATCATAAGACATTTTTTCTGCTTATAAATGAAAAAACGTTCTTTATAAGCAGTTTTTTTATCCCTTATCGTATTGGTAAACAATATGTTGTAACCAAATGGTACAGGCTCTAACTAAATGAAACAACAACCGGACTAAGGGTCTAACTAAATTAATTATGAATAACGACTTTATTTTTCATATGCAAGATGTATGTAAGAGTTTTGGTGACAAAACTGTTTTAGATGGCATTAATCTTTCATTTTTTTATGGTGCAAAAATTGGCATTGTTGGTGAAAATGGTGCCGGCAAATCTACTTTGCTGAAAATCATGGCAGGAATTGACAAAGACTTTCAGGGAGCAGCAGAGCTGGTTTCCGGTATGAGAGTCACGTATGTTTCTCAGGAACCACAACTAAAAATGGACAAGGATGTTCGTGGTAATGTTGAAGAGGGTTTAGAGCGGATACAGTCATTAATAGATCGTTATGATGAGATTAGCAATTTGATGGGTAAAGAGCTTCCTGATGACCAAATGGATGCTCTTACGAATGAGATGGGGGATATTCAGGATAAGATTGACCTACTTGATGGATGGGAAATTGATCATCTTTTAGATGTTGCATCTGATGCACTTGTGCTGCCACCAAATAATGCAGATGTGCGAACTCTATCAGGTGGAGAACGTCGCCGTGTGGCTCTATGTAAAGCTCTGCTTGAAAAGCCCGACTTGCTTTTGCTTGATGAACCCACAAATCATTTAGATGCAGAAACCGTTGCTTGGCTTGAGCAGACTTTAAGGGAATATCATGGAACTGTTATAATTGTAACTCATGATAGATATTTTCTTGATAATATAACAAAGTGGATTCTTGAATTAGAAAATTGTAAAGGATTACCTTTTCAGGGAAATTATTCTTCATGGCTTGCTCAGAAACAGGAAATTTTGAGACGAACTGAAAAGAGAGAAACAGAGCGTCAAAGAATGTTATTCAGAGAACTTGATTGGATTAATAATGCACACAAGGGGCGTAGACAAAAAAACAATGCTCGTATAGAGCGTTATGATGAGCTGATGAATAACAGCTTTGAAATCAAACAGAATGATATTACCATTCAGATTCCTCCCGGCAATAGACTTGGCAACAAGGTTATAAATATGCAGGGTGTCTCAAAGGGATATGATGAATTACAGCTTTTAAAAGATCTTGATCTTGACATACCTGCAGGAGCAATTGTTGGTGTTATTGGTCCAAATGGTATTGGTAAAACAACACTGTTTCGCATGATTGTCGGTGATGAAACTCCTGATAGTGGAACTATTGAAATAGGAGATACTGTTGAACTCTCTTATGTCGATCAGCATCGAGATCATCTTGATGACTCAAAAACAATCTTTGAGGAAGCGTGTGGGGGAATGGACGAAATTGACCTTGGTTCAGGCTCAATTAACTCTCGTGCTTACCTTTCGAGATTTAACTTTCGTGGTGCTCAGCAGCAGAAAGAGGTCGGTAAACTTTCTGGGGGCGAGAGAAATCGCGTGCACCTTGCAAAACTTCTTCGATCAGGCGGAAATGTTATGCTGCTTGACGAACCTACAAACGACTTGGATGTGAACACAATGCGTGTTCTGGAAGAGGCATTAATGAATTTTCCAGGATGCGTTTTGATTACAAGTCATGATAGATTCTTTCTGGATAGACTTTGCACACATCTTTTGATCTTTGAAGGTGCCGGAAAAACAACATGGTTCGAAGGAAACTTTCAGAATTATACAGAAGAAGTGCTTATGGCTGACCCAAACCATATGAGAAATCGACGAAACAGATACAAGAAAATTAAAATCTAACAGCTATAAGAACAACCATACTTGCTTTAGACACAGTAAGGACCGGGAAATCATTTAGGGCTGCATAGTTGCCTGTCTGCTTGAGTACAAGAACAAGCAGACAACCAAAAGAATTTTTCGCGCATCCGTATTCACCGTTCCAGACTAAGGCTTCACAAAGCGAATAAGAAAAAAAGTTAAGGAAAAGAAAAGTTTGGTGACAGCTCCAAAGGAGCGATAGCATGTAGCCCTGAGTGTAAAACTGCGGGGATAAATAACAAACAACTTCTCTTTTTGTCTTTTTTATCTTGTTTACTTTTCTTTAATCGATAAATACTCCACTGTTATTACTTACTCCCGCCTTTATAATTACAAATGAGTAAAGAATCAACAAAAGAGTATACTCTTAAAAATGCGAGAGAGATATTCGGCTATGCTTACAAAAACTGCAAAAAGTCGCGTTTTGGATGATTTTTGTTTAACAACAAACTATGATCGTAAATATGCCATCAAACTGTTAAAGAAGAAACATACTGCTAAAAAAAATAGCCATTAAATTATATTGTATTTTTTTACATAAAAGACACTTAAACAATTTGTTTTTCAACTAAATTTGGGCAAGCTCCGCCTTGATGTTATATTTTTATAAAATTTATAAAATTTTGTTAAGCAATTTGTTGCTACTTAGGTGGCTGAACAACGTCAACTTGGAGTGCACGAACAGTGCATAATCCTCCAAAGTCAACTTTTTTCATTTTTCGACTGCCGGTCTCTCTTTTCTCCGAGAAACGATCTCTGAATTTATTAAACATTGATTCGCAAAAGTCTTTGTCTCCGAACACAAGCCCATCTGTCATGTAACGAACTCTGCAATGCATTGAATCCGAAAGACTTAATCGTCCTCTTTTTTCAAGAATTTCTTCAATATGTTCTTTGCTGAAACCACGTTTAATAACATTTCCTTGGAAGTCTGTAACTTCTTCTCCCCTTTCAAAGATATGCATTCGGTACCAGGCAGAATATTTGCTCCAAGCCTTGTATAATTGACCTTTCTTGAGGGTTAGAGGATCAATAAAAATTTCCTTTTCTGTATACATGGAGACAGTACGGATTACATTTGCCATTGCAACTTCATTTCCTCTGTATGCCTCTCCGTAATTGCTGAATTTATAATCCTTTACATCATCAACATAGCCGGCTCTGACAGGATTTAATTCAATATATGTTGCCATCATAAAAAGTGCATCAGGCCTGTCCTGAACAATAACACTCTTGAATCTGTTTCCCCAGTATGATCCTGATCTCTGATATTTTGCATTATACCATTGCGCATACTTCTGTTTTAAAGTCTTTTGAAACTCTGAAACATTATAC
>CAYTUX010000240.1:0-4953 GCA_964441455.1 uncultured Victivallales bacterium
TTTTCACTGTTTATCACCCAAAAAGATAAAAATCAAAATTTGATTCCTTAATTTTATTGGTTAAAATGCATGTTTGTATCGTCAACCAGAAATCTAAGGAGTTAGATGGTTAGACAGGCAGGTATTCAAAAGTTTTAGTCTTTAGTTAACCCTTGTCACTCAGTCTTTAGTCCTTGATCCTGAAAAATGTAATGCGACAATCCTGATTGCAAGTGCTTTTTGAGAATGCCTCCCTGAGAAAAAAACGGAACATCCGCCCGTAAGTCTCATTCGTCCCATCCGTCTCATACCGCCTGTCACGAACTTAGTTGCTCGGTCATTGATTACCGCTGACCGCAAACAACATTCAACCAGAAAAACAGGGAAAAATTATGGGAAATATTAGAAATTAATAATTTGGTTGTAGTTTTTTTTAATGATATACGTTATACTACTAGATAGTTTGTTTGAATATATAATATTTGTTTTTAATTATAGTACAGCAGAAAGGTACATTTATGTGGGATTATACGGAAAAAGTAATGGATCATTTTAGGAATCCAAGAAACGTCGGCAAGATAGAGAATCCTGACGGAGTTGGTCAGGTTGGCTCATTGGCTTGCGGTGATGCATTGAAGTTGATGTTTAAACTTGGAGATGATAAACGAATTGTTGATGTTAAGTTTCAGACATTTGGTTGTGCAAGTGCAATTGCGTCATCATCTGCATTAACAGAGATGATAAAAGGTATGACAATAGAAGAAGCTCTTGAGGTTACCAATCAGGATATTGCAGAGTTTCTTGGTGGATTGCCGGATGAAAAGATGCATTGCTCTGTAATGGGTAGAGAAGCTTTAGAAGCTGCAATTGAAAATTATGAAACCGGTGCTACCGGTAAAAGAATTCTTGAAGGCAATATTCTCTGTCACTGTTTTGGTGTTACAGAAGAAGAGGTTGAACGAGTTGTAAGAAACAATAACTTGTCAACTGTTGAAGAAGTTACAAATTACTGCAAAGCCGGTGGTGGATGTGGTGTTTGCAAAGGTGACATACAAAAAGTAATTGATCGTGTGAAAAATGATATTAAAAAGGCTGATGAACTTCATGAAAAACCAACTAAACGTCTTACAATTGTTGAAAAAATAAAATTAATTCAAGAGACTCTTGATCGTGAGATTCGTCCGATTCTAAAAAAGGATAATGGTGATATTGAATTGATTGATGTTATCGGCAATCAGGTGATAATATCTTTTAGAGGAATGTGTGCAGGATGTAATGTGGCGCAATTTACAATGGAAGACGTTGTACAGGCAAAGCTTCGGGAATTTGTCTCCGAAGACATTGTTGTCGTTGAGGAGAAAGCTTAAAATGAAGAATTATTATTTTGATAACAATGCAACTTCTGCTGTGGCTCCGGAAGTTACAGAAGCTATGGTGCCTTTTTTTACGGAATACTGGGGGAATCCGTCAAGCATACACCATTTCGGCGGACAAGTTGCAAAATATATAAAAGCGGCCAGAGAGCAGGTTGCTGATTTGATTAATGCAGATCCTTCTGAAATTATTTTTACAAGTTGCGGAACCGAGAGCGATAATGCAGCTGTCAGAGGAGCTGTTGAAGCTGCAAATAACAAGATTAATCTTGTTACGTCCAGAGTTGAACATTTGGCTGTTTTAGGTTTATGCAGGTATATATCAGAAAAGAGTGGAATTACATGTTTTGAGATTGGTGTGGATGGAAAAGGTAATCTTGATTTGGATTCTTTTCAGCGTGCATTAGAAAAAGGTCCTGCTGTTGTAAGTATTATGTGGGCAAATAATGAAACCGGGGTTATTTTTCCGATTCAACAGATTGCTGAAATGGTAAAAGATGCCGGTTCGATAATTCATACAGATGCAGTTCAAGCTGTGGGAAAACTGAATGTCGATGTACAAAAGACTCCTGTTGATATGCTTTCATTATCCGGTCATAAAATACATGCTCCAAAAGGTATAGGTGCTCTTTATGTGCGAAAAGGAACAAAACTAAAGACATTTATGATTGGCGGGCATCAGGAAAAAGGTCGTCGTGGAGGCACAGAGAATGTTCCGTATATAGTTGGGTTAGGTAAAGCATGTGAACTTGCTAAGGCCGGAATAGAGGATGAGCAGACCCGAGTTGCTTCACTAAGAGATCGTCTGGAAAAGGGAATACTTGAAAGTTGTCCTGATACCAATGTTAATGGTGATGTTAATCACAGATTACCTAACACAACAAATATAAGTTTTAAGTATATTGAGGGTGAGGCAATATTGTATAATTTAAGTGATCTTGGAATTGCAGCATCTTCCGGTTCTGCATGTACATCCGGATCTTTGGAACCATCTCATGTTATTAGAGCAATGGGAGTTCCATTTACTTCTGCACATGGTTCAATACGTTTTAGTTTGAGCAGATATAATACAGTAGAAGGTGTAGATTATATAATTAAAAATATGCCTCCAATTGTGCAAAAGCTTAGAGATATGTCACCATTTGTGGATTAAGGAGAATAAATGTGTCAGAGATATTAGAAATTGCCGGAAAAGTTTTGCAGAGAGAAATTAAAGCACTTGAGGTTTTAAATCAGTGTCTGGATTATCATTTTGAGAATGTTATTGAAACAGTACTTGGACTTAAAGGGTGTGTAATTGTCACAGGTATTGGCAAAGCAGGGATTATTGGCAAGAAAATTACTGCGACTCTTGCAAGTACCGGTACAAAAAGCATCTGGTTAGATCCTGTTAATGCGCTGCATGGCGATCTTGGTATGGTATGCAATGATGATATAGCCATTCTGATTAGTAATAGCGGCTCCAGTGCAGAAATTATGCTTACAGCTCAAGCTCTGAAAAATCTGGATGTAAAATGTATTGCACTAACCAAACATGAAGATACCCCTCTCGCACAGGTATGTGATTTAGTATTGCCGTTAGGTGAACATGAAGAGGCTGGACATCTTAAGCTGGCTCCGAGTGCTTCAACAACCGCAATGCTTGCAATGGGTGATGCTATTGCTCTTACATTGCAGAAACTGAAAAATTTCAGCGAACATGATTATGCAAAGTTTCATCCTGCAGGAGCATTGGGAAGAAGGCTGATGCCTGTAAAAAGCCTTATGCGTACCGGTGACAATATTGTCGTTGCAAAAGAAGAAGACTCATTACCGGAAATTTTAGCTAGTATTACGAAAGCTCGTTGTGGATTATGTATGGTTGTAGATGATGATGGTGTTCTTATTGCTGTATATTCCGATGGCGATTTTCGTAGAGACTGGTCAGCCGGACAAAAACTTGACCATACTAAGATGAAAGATTTAATGCATCGTCATTGTAAGTATATTGAAGCTGATGCTTTGGTGGGGGATGCTCTGGCTGTTATGCATGAGTATAAGATTAATGCTCTGCCGGTTGTCGACTCAGACAAAAAAGTGTGCGGACTTCTTGATATTCAGGATGTGGTGTAGGGGCGACAAGAATATCGCCCCTTTCTGCCCAAAAAAAAATCCTCAGAATATTCTGAGGATTTTTCTGTTTTGTCATCAGACAAATCTTAAGCAGTAATAACTTTTACTAAGTCTAGAACTTTGCATGAGTAACCCCATTCGTTGTCATACCATGCTACAACTTTGACGAATGTATCATCAAGAGCGATACCTGCAAGAGCATCAAAAGTAGAAGTGTTGGCTTCGTCACGGAAGTCTGTGGCAACTAACTGTTCATCACAGTATCCTAGAATACCTTTTAGTTCGCCTTCTGAAGCTTCTTTCATTGTGGCACAAATATCTTCGTAGGTAGCAATTTCTTTCAAGCTGACTGTAAGGTCGACAACAGAAACGTCTGATGTAGGAACACGGAAAGCCATACCTGTCAGTTTACCGTTAAGTTCCGGAATAACTTTACCGACAGCTTTAGCTGCACCTGTTGATGAAGGAATGATATTTTCCAGAATACCACGACCGCCACGCCAGTCTTTCATTGAAGGACCGTCAACAGTTTTTTGTGTAGCTGTTGCAGCGTGTATTGTTGTCATCAGACCTTTTTCAATTCCATACTTATCGTGAAGAACCTTAGCAATTGGAGCCAGGCAGTTTGTTGTACAAGAAGCGTTTGAAACGATATCCTGTCCTGCATATGTATCTGTGTTGACACCACAGACAAACATTGGTGTATCATCTTTTGAAGGAGCTGAAAGAACAACTTTTTTTGCTCCGGCTTCGATGTGCTTGCGAGCGGTTTCGTCTGTCAGGAAAAAACCTGTTGATTCAACAACAACTTCTGCGTCAACATCACCCCATGCCAGATCAGCAGGATCACGTTCAGCTGTGATACGGATGCTTTTTCCGTTAACAACCAAAGCACCATCCGCCACTTCAACTGTTCCGTCAAAACGACCGTGCACTGAGTCATATTTAAGCATGTATGCAAGATAATCTACATCTAGAAGGTCGTTGATTCCAACTACTTCAATATCATCACGAGTTGCCGCTGCACGGAAAACCATACGTCCGATACGGCCAAAACCATTAATACCAATTTTTGTTGCCATTTTTTATTTTCCTTTATTTTAGGATTCTTAATTATTTCATAGAGTTAGATACTCTAATTCTCATGTAATTTATTTTTTACACAAACAAGTATAGATAATTTCTTAATCCATACAAAACCAATTTTTATAAATTGAGCAAGTATTATAGTTTTTTTTTGATTTCATTGCAAGTCTAAATACTTTTTTATTTGAATTTCCTTGATTTTACGGTTAAATGCCCTTTTCGGTCGGCGGGGACGCCAACTCTCCCGGTGTGCAGACTAATATTGTCTTGTAAGAACGGGAGAAAACACCCCTCCGTTCTCGTTCCTCGAACACCTCCCCTTAGCAAGGGGAGGAGCTAATACGTCCTCGGCGTCCGCTGAAACTAATTTTTTAATTTATCACCCAAAAGGTGATAAAATAAA
>CAYTUX010000241.1:0-14187 GCA_964441455.1 uncultured Victivallales bacterium
ATTTTTTTCTTGTACATCCCCCCATACTTTTAATATATTGCAGCTATATATCAATAATCTTGCTCAGCGGTTGATCAAAGACTTATTGAGAAGTTACCATTGGAATAATAAAATTCTCTCAATCCCTTAGGACGCAAAAACCAGCGACCGCAATCCCATCCGACAATAATATCTGTCTCCTCATGGGTAAGTTTATTGTCATTAATAATGCCATTTTTGCCAAAAGCAATCTCAACATTATTTGAAAGCGTGGCATTAAGAGTAAGATAGAATTTGAATGTTTTTGAATGCTTGTCAAAAATTTCAGGAATAGAAACATTGACAGATGCCTCATTATCCGCAAATTGAGAATCGGGCATATCAGGAATGTTTACATTAACGGCAAAAGCAACATTAACCAGCAAAAACACAGCAAGACAATAAAATAACATTTTCACTAAAATCTCCAATATATAATTTATTTTTAGCAATACTAATTAAAAAAACGAATTTTATCAAGAAAAATATTCTATTTTTTATATCCTGATCTGCCTCATAAAAAAAGATACCGAAATGATAATTTTTTGTTTTATGAATCTGCAATACAATACCACGTAAACATTTACCTTACAGCATGTTATCCCGTATTGATGAATCCCGCCCAGCGAGACCGCGAGCTAAAGGCGAAAATGCTTTAAGGCAAAATCTTACGCTCAACTTGTTGCAGCTGTAGGTAGGACATTACACTACGTTCCATTGCTGTCGCAATCCCGCTCAGCGGGACTCACTCCCGCTGGTCGTGTGCGACAGAAGCGAAGCGTCCTATCTTGCCTTATAAACAGGAGACCCTAAAATAGGCAATTATTGTTCTTGCAAATAAACCTATCGGTATGAAATCTTTTTATTGTTGTGCAAAAGTAAGTTATCCAAAATGATTTTTGAGAGAAAGCATCCTAGAAAAGGTCAAAGATGTCTTCGTCGGACATTGATATGGATATTTCTCCATTGTGTTTTGAGATTACAAGAATGGCAATATTTGGAAACATATCAACCACATCATTAATTCTAGTTTTGCCCAGTACAAACATAGCAGTGGAAAGCATATCTGTTTGAGTTGCACTAGGAGCAACAACAGTCGCAGCAATACTATTTTTGACCGGATATCCGCTACGTGGATCAATAATATGAGAATATTTTATACCATCTATGATCACAAAGCGTTCATAATCTCCGGACGTTGCCACACCATACCCTGATTTAAGCTTTAAAACACCCATAATATTGCTTTTGTTATACGGATCTCTTATTCCAATTCTAAGAAAATCCTTTTTTGTCTTTACTCTAATATTACCACCAAGATTAATAATGAATTCCTCAACATTTTTTTCATCCAAAGCATCATATGCCATATCAACAGCATAACCTTTTGCAACCCCTCCCATATCCAACTGCATTCCATAATGACTGAAAGATATAGTGTTGGAGACACAATGTACATTCGTCACATCAACCTTCTTCATTGCATCCGAAATCATCTCTTTGGATGGAACTGTTGTGTTGGTGCCGCCGCTGAATCCCCATAGCTGAATTAATGGTAAACATACCGGATTGAAAGCCATCTCTGTTTTTAAGGAGCCGGCAACAGAGTTTGTTATTAAGCAATACTCATAGTCATTAATCTTCACTGGTCTGAATTGTGAATCTCTATTTATAATTGAAATCACAGAATTTGAGTTATAAACATTAAATGATTCTGAAATCTTTGCAAATTCTTGTTTTACAAGATCAAAATACTCATGTGCCTCTTTCTGATTTTCAGCTTCAACTGTGCAATCGACAAATGTTCCCATCGCAATCCACTCAAGCTTAAAACTCGTCTGCCGACTGCCTCTGCAGCTTGTAAGCAAAACAATTAAAAATATTATTATTAAATTTTTTGTCATCTTCAATTCTCCGCACGGGCAAGACATGTCTCGCCCCTACTATCCCTATTTTCTGGTTAAATGCTATCTCGGCGGGGTGAAGCACCCCGCCCTACAGTTGATTATGCTGCAAACAACGCTAAACCATTGATCCGCAGTTGCCTTGTAGGGTCGGGAGCCGTGACCCCGCCTTTAAAATATTTTTTCCAGCCCGCCTTGCTGGATCACCCAAAGGATGATAAGTATGTATTTTAAATCCTAATTTTATAGGCCACTTCGCTACGCTTTCCCGCCATGCGGGATCGCAGGCTACTGCCTCGCCAAGGCGTTTGTCAAAATGCATGTTTTGATGCTTAACCAGAAATCTAAGGTCTACTATATATTATTTCAGAAGTACTCTGATGTTATCCTGCCAGTTTTTTCCAATTTTATCTTTTGCCATTAAAGCATTATAACGAATATAAGGTGTCGATGTTCTCCAATCCTGTTTTCCATAAACTTTTTCAAGCTGCCGTGCAATATCAATATCTATCTTAAACTTTTCAAATATTAATTTATTGTCCTCTAAATTCTTCTTCAGTCCATATTTTTTGTTCCACAAATCCACATAAAAAATCTCTTCCTGAGAAACATTTGACAACTTGTTTAAAAACAATATAGCCAGCTCATATCTTAATCTTGCATTCTTTTGGTTGTTTTCACCCGTAACAGCACCTGTAAGTAATTTAATCGCACTATTTAAAAAATACCATTTAGTCTCTTCATCCGGAACCACTACTGTAACATTGTAAGCAAGATTCCAGGCATTAAAAATTGTCAGATTTGCAGAATCAGGATTAAGCTCCTGAATCAATTTTGACAAATATTGAACTTCAACAAAATCATTTTCATCAATAAGATACTGTAACCTGACCATTAGAATATCTGATATTATATTTCTAAAACCACCCATTGACAATAATAGCGGCGAAACAATGTGCTGCTGATCTGCAATAATTTTCTTTGAATATTTATCTGTTGTAATAAAGCAGAAAATTATTATTACTATTAAAAAAATAGTGAGTATATGGTTTTTTTTCATCATCTGTTCTCAATATAAAAACTATTACTTTTGAATTGAAATTCGGCAATTTTCACCATTAAAAAAATAAATACTAATACCATAAAACCAAATAATACCAGTTGATTTAAATATATATACTTGGAATTTAAGGCTTCATTTAAACCATTTCCAAAAGTTATATGCATAATCATAGCTGACTTATTATTCAAATAAAAAAACTTATACAGCAGACATGATATTATTGACAGGTATGATGTGAAAAATGTCCCGGGTATTGACATGAAAATTGACAATACAAAACATATACTTATGACAAGCAATATGTTAAGAAATGTCTTTACAGCACCTTTAAAAAGATTCAAAATAACAAACTCGCTCCCAAAAACCAGCTTTACAGGATTCCCCGGAACAAACATGATTGGTATATCAGAAGATTTATTAATAAATTCAACAGTAATACGATCTGATAATTTCTGCTCTATAACCGGTTCTACAATGTCTGTAGGCAAACCATCATACTTATACTTGTCGGTAAATACTACTCTGTCATCAACATATATTTTCCAATATGAGTTGGTATTAAACTGATTAATAATATTAAAAAATTTGTTATATACAATTATAAAATCTTTTTCCTGTAAGTTTTCAGGAACTGCAAAGTTCCATCGACCTTTTTGTCCCGGGGAAATTGTTGACCTGTTAATGATAAGTTCTTTATATATCTGGTCAAAGGATAAATCCTCTTTTTGATGTTTAATTAAAATGACCTGTTTGCGAATTGAACTTTTATCATAGTTCAAATCTATATCAGCACTTAATTTTAAATCACTTTCCATATGATAGTTGGCAGTGATAATCGATAGCAGTAAAATTAGAAGAGGTATGACCATTGTCAAAGCAATTGATATAATAGATAATAATGCAAAGACACTTTTATGAATCGGCTTCATAAATATAAAGGCAAAACCATTTGTTTTCCTTATATTAAAAATAAATTTGGCAGAAATATATGCAGCAAGAAAATATAAAACTATCGCATCAAACTTGAATATATAGCCAGAAAGTACATGAGGAAGCTGATTAAATATTGCCAGTAAAAGCAAAATAAGCTGCAATGCTATAAAACATAAAAACTCAGGTATGCGTACTAAATCCGAAATATTCTTGTTTAATATTTTCTTTATCATCTGTTTGACTAAATTAGGTTTACTGTTTAATGCGAGAGTGCGTAAGATCTTGTTTTAAAGCATTTTCACCTTTAGTAGGCTAATAAAGGTAACATGCTGCCAAAGTACGAGATTGCAAACAACGTTAATTGATTTGAAGATTTTTTGTAGGGTCGGGGTCCGCATAAGAAAATTTTTAATTTGATATTTTAATACAATTTTTTTTAATCTTCTTTATTTCGATTCACAGCCCAGCTACTAAAAAAATATAAGCATTTACTTATATAATATTTATCTCTTTAGTAGCTGGGCAACTCTACATTGCTCCCAAATGTTTTTCTCTCGTAATGTAGTGTCCGTTCTGTGAACGGATTTTTTATCCCGTCCCTACATTTCCCACAATCAGAATTATTTGCACGCTAATTTGTTAGTCCATCAAAGCGAGATAGAGTCCGCTCTATGAGCGGAAATAATTAAAACCTTAATTTTATTCGTTCAAACTCATGTTTATCATCTCAAACGGAAATCTAAGGTTTTATATATTTTTCATTATAAAACAAACGCAAGAACAACTAACACGATTCCATAGAGTGCCAGAAAAACACCTAGCCATCGTGCAACTCCTTTTCGTGTTTCAATCATGGTTCCAAAGTCCCGCATTAAATATGGAAGACAGACAAGATACATTCCGACAACAATTAAGATATAACATGCTAACGACAGTACCGGAGTAAAAGTGGAAAAGTTCATTCTGGCTGCATCTAAAACCGGTGCCATAATAATTAAAAGTAATCCACCAAAAGACCTGGAAAACAAAAGTTCGTCCAAATACATATTAACTAAAACAATAGCAATAGGTAATAACGGAATAAGCAACCATTTATATTGATCTAAAAAACCCATCGGCATTTTTGTCAATAAAAAATATGTCAAAACTAAATCGATTGTAGACAAAGCCATTCCCGCATATTTGTTGCGGCAAAAAGTTTTTAGAAAAAATCCAAATCTTTTCCTGTCAATAACAGTTGCAAGCCCTATCACTAAAAAGAGTGAACCAATAATAAGCGTGTAAAATGTAATTAACATTTTTCAATTTCTCCATATATTGTTTGTGGCATAGCCGATAAAATTCTTACTGTTACAAGATCACCAATCTTTAAATTATCAACCCCATCAAAAATAACTATTTTGTTTGTTCTTGTCCGGCCGGAAAATTTCTGATTATTTCTTTTACTTAATCCCTCAACAAGTACCTCAACTCCGGAACCTATTAACTGTTCGTTAATTTTTTGTCCTCTAATATTCTGATCTTCAAGTAAAATCTGATTGCGTCTCATTTTTTCCTCTTCAGAAACATCATCTTCCCATTCTGCCGCCGGTGTTCCGGGACGGGCAGAATATTTGAATATATAAGCATTATCAAAATTCATCTCATCCATAAACTTTCTTGTCTCTTGAAATTGTTCTTCTGTCTCGCCAGGAAAACCAACAATAATGTCTGTTGTTATTCCAAAAACAGGCATATATTTACGCATTAAAGCTACTACCTCTTCATATCGCTTAGTATCATAACCCCTTCGCATACGCTTGAGCACTTCGTCTGAACCGGACTGCAATGGCAAATGGATATGCTCACAGACATTGGGTAACTCTGCCATAGCCCTTGCAAATTCATCTGTACAACGGGATGGGTGACTTGATATAAAACGAATTCGTTCTATTCCTGATATGAAATCAACTCTTTCCAAAAGCCTTGGAAAGGGTTCTTTATATCCTCTTTTAGAAATATATTCATCAGACCAGGTTTTGTTGCGAACTCCATATTGCAGAACGCTTTGACCTAATAGTGTAACCTCTTTTGCACCCAAATCAACAACTCTTTGAACCTCTTCAAGCACTTTTTCAGGCTCTCGACTCCACTCAACACCTCTAACTGATGGTACAATGCAATATGTACATCGTCTCTCACAACCTAAAATAATATTAACATAAGCAGTAACTTCTCCCTCTTTATGCTCACTCCATGCTTTTTCATTAAATTCAACCTCATTGCCACAGTCAATAACCGGCCCGCCACCACTCTTTATAACATTAATAATCTCCGGTAGAAAAGCTTTACTGCGTGTACCAATCGCAAAGTCCAGCTTTGGAACAAAATTCAAAATTTCATGTTCCAATCTTTGAACAACACATCCCACAGCTCCAACTATAAAATCTGGCGCTTTTCTTTTTCGAGCACAAAGAATACCCAATTTTCCTAAAGCCTTTGATTCTGCTTTTTCTCTTATGGTGCAAGTATTGACAATCACAAGTTGTGCTTCTGCTTCAACATCTGTCTGTTCATGCCCGTTTTGAACAAGAAGAGCTCCAATTGCTTCTGAATCTCTCTCATTCATCTGGCATCCATATGTTCTTATTGAAAATTTCATGTTTTCCTGTCTCTAAAAATTCACAGCTTTCCATACTGGTTCTTCAAATGTGCCTGTCAATCTCATCTCAAATAATTTGCTGATCGGCCATACAACCGTATTAATAAACCTTGCAACAAATGTATGCTGCTTCATAAACTTCATCTGAAATTTCATATTATAAGTTTGTTCCACCATGTTAACACTGCCGTTGCCGGAAATACTTAACACATCGCCATTTAAAACAAACCTGCTGACTTCAGCAACCCCATTTTTCATTTCAAAATCGACAGTCGCATCTGATTGGCTCATCACAAAATCAAGTCCCGGAATAATTTTTGCAAGCAATTTGGTTAACCCTCCAAATATTCTCATCCTGAATAGCCAACCATTTTTTATGGAAATATAACCGCTCGCATCCATTCTAGACCATAGATTTTCATCAACAGAACCATCAAGTTTGATCTTACCATGTAATCGACCACTTACATCTTCACTGTTCTGTATATCAAGGGCTGCAGCAAAAAGTCCGTAGTTTACACTATCTAAAGAAAAATTTCCATAATATTTTACATTTGTATAGGTGTTGTCAAGAATGTTGAACGTTAAATCTCCAGTTAGCTTGCCATCATAAAAATCACTATCAAATTTCTGAAACTGATTGGTAGTGCCATTAACAATTACACCACTGGAAAAACCCGAAAAATAAAAATTGCTATATATAAAATTACCTGATTCAATTTTTCCGAAGAATGCATTATTAGTGTAGTTGTCCGGACACACTGAACCTGTTGCTGTAACTGTTGGTTGAGTTATAAAGTCAACACTCTCAACAAACCTGTTTTTAATATTCATTAGTTTCAAAAGCTCAACAGGCTCAATAGTTGAAGTGCCCTGAAACCTTATATCTGAATAATCATCCTCGGTGACAAAATTCCCGAAAACACTGCCCTTTTCTCTAAAAACACGACACTCTTTGCCTGCAATACTCGATTTTGTTCTGGATGTATAAATTGTCAGCCTTGACGCAGCCATTAAAAAGTCTACTGCATTGTAACTTGATCCTCCAACTTTAAAGTCCCCCTTAATCAACATTGAATCTTCTCTTGTAAAATCCCTCTTTATGATTCCTTCAAAAACAGTATCATTCATTGTCTCTTTGTCAAATCGCTGAATGAAGCTAACTAAGGTTGTAGCACCCCACCTTGTCAGAAGAGGAATAAGATAGTACGGGTTGAGTTTTGCATCTAAATCAATATCTATTAATGCTTTAGATGAATCATAAGTCAACTTGCTGTTTGAAAAAGATCCGGGGTTTACAAGATTACCCAATGAACCGTCAATATGTTCAGCAAACATTCTGTCTCCTCGACACTTTGCATCGAATTTCACTTCCTGAAACCATACCCCATCTAAATATAAATCTTTGAAATAAAGCTCACTTTCAATATATAAGTCAAATGGCGGAGGCAAAACTCCTTCTCCATCACCTGAAGGAACAATCAACTGTCTGCTGTTTACTGTTGTGTTCAGAAACTTAACTTTTCTTATCCTACGATGCTTCTGAAAAAGATCAAACCAATTTATATCAACTTCCATACTTTTAATATGAACCCCTGCCTCACCAGGTTTCTCTTTTCTGTAAATATAAATATTCTTCAAAATAACACCGGAAAAAAAGTTTAACTGAACCCTCTCAACATCAAAATGAAAACTGCCTCTATTAGGAATCTTAAAACCTTGCCTTATCAAAAAATCTGGTAATCCGTTGAAAGAAAAGAAAAGAACAAATACAACAATTACAAATGCTGATATGACTATCAATCGAGAAAAAAACTTAAAAAGTTTTAAACACAAATTATTACATTTTCTTTTAGCTTTTTTTAACATACTAGTTATCCGTTCACGATTAATCATTAGATTTATCAGAAGATTCATCCTTATACATGTCAAGAGTCAAGTTGGATAACTCTGCCGGAGAAAGAACAAATACAAATTCTTTGCCTTTAACCATAGCATATCTGGCGCCATCGTCACCGGCTAAAGCACCAATTAATAAACTTTTTTGAATACCCGCATCCGTTGAAAAACCAATTTTAACAACATAGACGGGTTCTTTTAGTCCATACTTTTCCAAGTCCATGGTATTATCATCAACTATACACTCAGCTCGCAAGTTGGCAACTGAAAACAGTATAGCATTAACAGCAACCATATCAATACCATCAACTCTGCCATCTCTAACCCATTGAACGTCCTTGTTCAAAACAACACTCTGTTCTTCTTTACCTCGCTGCTTAACATTGATACTGTCTATATCTTGTGAAGGAATGTTTAAGACTGTCTTGTTATAAAATAAAAAAGGATTTAAAACATCTCCGCCAAAAACAAGCTTGGCTGCATATGGAAGAAGAAAAATATCTTTTCTGCCAATAAATTTTCCGTAAAAATTACCAGGCTTGCTTTTTGAGATAAAAAACTGTAATTCTTCTTTAACTAAAGTCTCTTTTTGCATCCCGATACTTAACTTTATATATGGTTCCAGTTCCAAAGATTCAACTTTTTCAGGAGGTATAAATTCAACAATACGAGCCTGTTTGGTAAAATAATTTAAAAATGATGATACGGTCTTAAAATCAGCAACAGCATAACCAGGTTCCGTTATAGTCCAGATACCATGTGCTTTTATCATTATAAAACGATCATCTCTCTTCGATATTTCAATTTGTTTAATCAGTTTCTCATCTACATGAAACAACTCTTTGTTTTTAAGTTCATCAAAAGAGAAGTTTAAAACATTAATATCTTCTTGTTCAATCTTTACTGAAAAAATATCAGGTAATGTTTTTCTGACAACATAATATAAATTTTCATCTTCAGGGCTGTGTTGAGAAATCTTAAGATTGTATATATCTCCAATAATTGGATCTTCAAGACTTATACCAAATAATGCTTGAGCATCATTAAGTCCATATTTCTCATATAAAATGTTATTTTCATCACTCGAAAAATCTTTAAATGAGTCCTGCCATACATAACCACTAATCTTTAAACCTTTTAGCTTTTCAAAAATAGATTTCAAAACAGCTTCATCAACAGGACCAACATCCGGCTGTTTAAAAAACCACCGTCCGCCATTTTTAATCAATTCAACGTAACCGGCTCTGGAAGATCGCATCTTTATAAAATCAACAAGAGAAATATCAACATTAAACATTTCCGGATCGCGTAGTTCATCAACAGTTAAAGGAAGAATATCAATGATTTTTGATTTAACGGTATATATATTCTCGGAATTACTCCTTTTTACATATATATAATCACCAAGAAGAGTTCTGTTGCCAAAAATAATATCAATTTCTTCATTCTCAAAAAACAAGGTAATAATAGCTTCAGGCTTGTCAATTCCAAATGTCTGCTCAGAAAGTTGCCGCTTTTCCATATCTTCCGGGGTAACAACTTCCATAAACTTCAACTTGTCAACCATTGAAAAAATACTTTCAAAAACTCCCTGCTTAGCCAAATCATAAACAGGAGAAAGAATATACCATCTTCCATCAATGTTTGATGCATCAACATTCCAATCCTTATATTTAATTCCTACCGACTTTATATCACTGCCTAAAAAAGAAAAATTAAAGACACCTTTCTTACCGACATCATTATACGGTTGCTTTTCAAGCTCCATAATATAATAGACAATGCCTGCAAATATTAATGCAAGAACAGATAAAAATATATTAATCTTTACTTTCATTATTTTCTCCTCGCAAACCAAACAAAGAAACCTAAGAGAACAAAACATGCAGGAATAATCAAACAAAGAAATATATAAATACTTCTCCACTGCTTGACATTAAAATTGATCTCCAAAACCGTAAGATTCTTGGGGGGAATTGCCAACAACTGTTCGCGCTCCAACAACCAGTTTAACGAACTTAAAAATATTGTTCTATTCCCTCCTACACCTTGACTTAAACCCCCATTTGACACAAAATATGAATCTCCAAAAACAACCATCTTACCGGTTCTGACCATATTAGAACTATCCGATTTGGTCATTTCAATTGCAACCGCAACAGGTAGTGGTCCGGGCTGGTCAATTCCGGCATCATAATGTAACTTCTTGTTGTTGGGTAAATCTTTTTCTGCCCAACTTCTTTCATCGGACATTGCCAATGGAAAAACCAAAGGTTTATCAGCATCTTCGGTAATACTGGAACTATCCGGAGTTAAAGACGTTGGATTGAAAAACATTGTCGCAACCCTATCCATACTCTCTGTTATAGGATGCCTGACATATCTTGCAACAAGCAGAGCTGAACCTTGAAGAGTCATATCAACAACATTGTCATTCCCGACAAGCAACCCGTAACTCCTGAAAAAACCAACTAATTGTTCTTCAACTGGTGGATCCAAAAGAAACATAATACGCCCGCCGTTCTTAAGATAGCCTTTCAATGACTTTAATTCAAAGTTTGCAAAACCTTGAACAGGTCCGGCAACAATTATACAAGATGCATCGTCTGGAACCACTTTTGCGGAGGCAAGAAGTAATGGCCTGATTTCAATATTATCCTGCTCAATTAAAGATGCTATCTTCGAATAACCTCTTGTCTTATGAAAATCTGAAAAATCCGCCTCACTATGACCGATCAGATAATATACAATTGGTGTCTCATCCTTAGAAACATCCAAAACAGCAGAAGAAAACATTAATTCACCATTAAATGTTGCAAGTTTTTCCTTTATACCCTTGTCTGTTAACTCTTTAGTAAAACCGGCAATATCGTCAACAGATACTACCTTATATCTATTATCAAGCTCAAAAACAACAACATTAGGAACGTCAAGACCAAATTTGTTTGCAGCCATTTCAACTCTGGAGACGTCTCGTTCAGGATCAATATAATGAATATCAAAATTTAAATCTCTGTTTTTTCTTAAATAAAAAGAGTATTCACCTAAAAGATTTTTCACCTCACTATAGAACCTGTTAGAGTTCTGAACTAAAACATAAATATTTAAATCTCCATTAATATTATCAAGCAATCTTAATGTTTTTGGAGACAAATCAAATGTTCCAACATGATTAATACTTCCTCTGTAATAAATCTTCATACCAACAAAATTAATAAGTGCGAAGATAACTAAAGACAGAATACATGTTGTAAGTGTTCCCATGCCAAAACCAAACTTTTTGCGTCTCATTTGGCCTATAGCCTTAGTATTTAATTTTTTCTTTATTCTCATTTTTATTACCTGTGCTTTGAAACTTCTAAAAGTCTTATTGAATAAAACAGAAACAATACTGTTGCTGTAAAACAAAAAACTAAAGGACGACTATCTATGATACCATCACAAAAACTATTAAAGAATTCAGGAAAGTTCAAGTATTCTTTTATAAATGTTGGGACCTTAGGTATTAGATTAACTATGTAACCAATAAAATAGAAAAACAATATCATGATAAATGTAACTGTTGAACACAACAACTGGTTTGATGTTATAGTAGATGCAAAAACTCCTATGGAAAGGGCAAACATGCCAAAGAAAACAAGAAATAACAGACCGCTCGCTAAATCATTAATTATATCAACAATGGTACCACCTGACATAACTTCTGTAATATATACATACCCGACTGCCGATAAAAAAATCAGCAGTAAAAACAACATGGCTGATGCAAACTTGCCGGCTATAAGTTGAGCTGTAGTAATTGGAAAAGTCAGTATCAACTCCAACTGTCCATTCTTACGCTCATCTGAAAACAACTGCATCGATAAAAATGTGACTATTATCGGCAGCCAGCAGAAAAAAATCAGCTTAAACATGATTGTTGACAATGTAACTCGCTCTCCCATCTGAGATTGCGCAACTTGCAGAAACAGAAAACCTGTACTTGCTAAAAACAGACAAAATATCGAAAATGCTAATGTTGAATAAAAATATACACTGACTTCTCTCTTGAATATTATAACTGTTTTACTCATAAAATTTTCTCCTTCGTCATCTCTAAGAAAAGATTCTCAAGCGTGTGCCTGGAACTTCTCAACTCCCTAAGAACCCATTTTTTTGATGTAATCAGACCAAATAATGCCTCCCTTGACTGGTCAAAGTGACCAACCTCACACTCGATTGCCATCCAACCATTGCTAAATGTATCAAAACTGTTAACTCTTATAATGTCATCAAGATCCTCAAGCTCCTGCTTCACATCTTCTCCTTCTGAAACCCTAATTTCAAGATAAACTGTTCCGCCGCTAGCCATATTATCAAGAAGCTCTGTCGTATCTCCTTTAACAACCAGTTCTCCATCATTTATAATGACAATTCTATTACTGATAAGTTCTATTTCTGAAAGTATATGCGAGGAAATAAGTATTGCATGTCTGTCAGATAAACGCTCAATTATCTTTCTGAACTGAACAACCTGATAAGGATCCAAACCTGCTGTAGGCTCGTCTAAAATTAGAACATCAGGATCTCCAACCAATGCGACTGCCAGACCTAAACGTTGTTTACAGCCCTTTGAAAGATTTTTTATGATCGCTTTGCGATAATCCTTCAGGTCACACTGTTGAACAACATCAAGGATATGTGATGATATCTTCCTGAAAGAAACCCCCTTAAGGCGAGCAACAAATTTCAAATATTCATTAACTCTCGTGGACGGATAAACCGGATTGTTTTCAGGCAGATATCCAAGTGATCTGTGAACACTGTCAGGATCTTCCCGTACATCATATCCGCATATCTTGATCTCCCCGGCTGTCGCCGGAAGAAAACCTGTCAACATCTTTATAGCTGTTGTCTTACCGGCTCCGTTCGGTCCTAGAAAACCTACAACCTCTCCCTTCTTAACATTGAAAGAAAGATTATTTACAACAACTTTGTTGCCATATTTTTTTGTTAAATTATTTACTTTAATCATACTTTAATCTATCTCGTTTTGTCTTCATTAGAATTTTCCAGGTGAATCTCTTCTGTTGTTCCATCAGGTGCTGTAACCAATACAACATCTTCATCCTCTTCATACTCTGCTTCAATATCTAAAGAATCCTTATGCATCTTTTTTATCATAAAAAAACTTTTTATTCGAATATAAAGCATAAAAAAAGCTGCAAAAACTACAAAAACTATCATAACCCAGAAAAAAAGAAAAAACAATACTATCGCAATTATTATGGATAAAATACCAAATATAATACTCTTAATATTCATTACTAACTCATTTTCTTCGGCTTGCATAACAGATCTTTATCATTAGAAACCCTAAAACACTTTTTGCAAATATACTTGGGCTTTTCAACTAAATTGACAACTTCTTCAAAATGATCTTTTAATGTGGATCTTTTCAAGTGACACATCTTAGTCACTAAATTATTTTCACTCATATCACACTCACTTTCTCTATGGTCGAAAAATGTCGCACCCATGTTTAAAAGAAATATGTTCTCATTCAACTTTTGATAGTACCACAACATTTAATTTGTTATTGTAGCAAAAATACTATAGAAACAACAAGACAATTCATAGGAAGAAATAAAAAACCCTGTTTTTCTGGTTAAATGCCCTTTTCGGTCGGCGGCCCAGCTACTAACATATCAGAAAAACAATCCTATATAAAACTCCAATGTAAAGTTAAT
>CAYTUX010000242.1:0-14417 GCA_964441455.1 uncultured Victivallales bacterium
GGGACTCGGCTACAGGGTGTGGGGCAATCTGCCGTTAATTTGCAAGACTAACACTGTAGCCGCGTCGCTCCGGCGCGGAAGTTTCACATCTTCTCTGTGTTCTCGAGCGTAGCGGGTGGTTAAAACTTATTTTCTTCTTTTGCGCCTTTAGCGTCATTTGCGTTAATCCTCTTCTCTTCCTCTGCGGCTCTGCGCGAGAATTTTTTTTGGTTGCCTGCCTGTCGGCAGACAGGCGGCTATGCCGTCCTAAGTCATCCGTGTTCCCAAAAAAGATTTGAAATCCCTTCGGGGTTCCCCAATATCTCCATCAAAACATCTTCCAATCAGAAAAACAGGATTCGCAATATATTTTGTTTTTTTAAGTTTGATTATTGTTGGTCGTTTATATATAATTATGATTTGTTTTTATGTATTTTCAAATATTATTAGGTTTTATGGAGAATTTCAAGTAAGATGCGTGGACATAAATTAGAAAAGTGGGAAGAGGTTATTGTCTCTATATTTAGAGATATTGATAATGCACTTGAGGATGAATATGGGGATTTATTACCGCTGCATCCATCCAGAGCAGAGGAGGGAACAACTTCCAATCCAAAGTATGATGGTCTGTTTTCTGTTGATGGTGTTTTCAGTGCCGGTTATGGTTCAAATCACGGAGCAGGTTATATTTTTCGCATTAATTATGCAACTTTGTCAAAAGTTCCGGAGAATTTGAAGAAGACGATTGAGGAAGAGGCAATTGAAATGCTGCGAGCAGGGCTTAGAGAGAAATTTCCGGATAAAGATTTAAAGGTTTCTCTTGATAAGGGTGTTTATAAGATACATGGAGATCTTAGTCTGGGTTAATAAGGTGAGATATTATGAAGTTAAAGCAAAACAAAATAGTTGTTAATGATTTTAGCAGATCCTACACAATTAGAGAGATGCATACTTTGATTATCGGCAGTGGTGCTGCGGGGCTTGCAAGTGCTGTACGTCTGCATGCAAACGGAGTTAAAGATTTGCTGATTGTTACAGAAGGACTTAAGATGGGGACATCTATAAATACCGGTAGTGACAAGCAGACTTATTATAAACTTTCGTTATGTGCTGATGACAATGATTCTCCTTTTGAAATGGCCAGGACATTTTTTAATGGCGGCTCTGTTCACGGCGATCTTGCTTTAACTGAAGCAAGTCTTTCAGCAAGAGGATTTTTGCATTTAGCTGATATCGGGGTTGAATTTCCACAAGATGCATACGGACAGTTTGCCGGATATAAGACAGATCATGATCCCAGACGTAGAGCTACATCAATCGGTCCTTACACATCCAGACAGATGTGTTTGAGTTTGATTGAAGAGATTAAGCAGCGCAACATTCCTGTTTTAGCCAAAAATACAGTTGTTAAACTTATGGTTGTTCGTGAAAACAAGAAAAAACGAGTTGTCGGAGCAGTTTCAGTTGATGACAATGGTGATGTAAATGTATTTTATGCTTCCAATGTTGTTTTTGCAACAGGCGGACCGGGCGGTTTGTATAAAACAAGTGTTTACCCCAAAGTACACACAGGTGCAATTGGAGTTGCATTGCAGGAAGGTGCTGCTGCAAGAAATCTCACAGAGTCTCAATATGGCTTGGCTTCAACTAAATTTCGTTGGAATGTATCCGGAACCTATATGCAGGTTGTACCTAGAATTATCAGTACCGATGAAGACGGGCAATCCGATGTATGTGAATTTATGAAAGATTACTACGATTCTTTTGGCGAAATGCACTCTGCCGTTTTTATGAAAGGTTATCAATGGCCTTTTGATACATCCAAGGTCATTGGAGGATCTTCTCTTATTGATATTTTGGTATATATTGAAACAGTTATCAAGGGGCGACGTGTGTTTTTAGATTATATGGAGAATTCTGAAGATTTTCAACTGAAAAATCTTTCAGATGAGACAAGGGAATACCTTGAGAATTCAGGTGCATTGCAGGGTACTCCCATTGAAAGATTAATTCATATGAATCCGGATGCTTATGCTTTGTATAAAGATCATGGAATTGATATTTCTAATGAATTTTTAGAAGTTGCAGTATGTGCTCAGCATAATAACGGCGGACTTGCCGGTAATCATTGGTGGGAATCTGAAAATGTTGCACATTTTTTTCCTGTCGGCGAGGTTAACGGCAGTCATGGAATTTGTCGTCCAGGGGGTTCTGCATTGAATGCGGGACAGGTTGGAGCTTTCAGAGCAGCTGAATTTATTTCCGCGAAATATGGTGATGCTGATATTAATTCCGCGAAATATTTAAAGAAGACAGAGAGAATTTTAAATAATATATTTGAGATGATTGACAAGTCACAGGATACAACAAATGCCTCATGGCGGGATGAACGTAATGAGATACAGGAACGTATGACTGAATGTGGTGCACATATCAGAAGTTTTGAAAAGGTCGAGGAGGGCTTAAAAAATGCATGGCGGCATTATGCCAGACTGACAACCAATGCCTCTTTCTGTTCAAGGAAACTACACTATAAAGAGATTTTCAGAAATATATCTTTATGTTTTGCACAAATTGTCTATTTAGAAGCAATTTGTTTTGCTCTTTCTGAGGGTGTCGGCAGCAGAGGTTCTGCTATGGTTTTAGACAAAAAGGGCAAAAAGATTCATAAGAAACTTGATGATATATGGAAGTTGATGCCGGAAAATATGGCATTTAGAAACAAGGTTATGATTTCGGAATTTGACAGGGAGACCCCAGTTAATAACTATTGGGAAGATTGCCGGAAAATACCGGAAGGTGACATGTGGTTTGAAAATATCTGGGCTGATTTTCGAGATGGTAAGATATATGACGAGCCCTGATATTCGGGCGAACACATAGATTCGCCCGTACATAAAAAGAATTTAATAAAGACATAATAAAAAATAAGGAATTATAAAATGTCAGATAAAGTAAAGTTAGCCGTTATAGGTGTTGGCGGAATGGGTGGTAATCATCTAAATAGTATTAAAGAACTCGACAACTGCAAATTGGTTGCGGTTTGTGATATAGACAAGGAAATTGCAGATAAAAAGGGTAAGGATTATGATGTAAAAGTATTTTACAGTCATGAAGATCTCTTGAAATCAAAGATCGCTGATGCAGTTATTATTGCAACACCTCATTATGATCATACAACAATTGCTGTTGCAGCGATGGATGCAGGGGTTCATGTTCTTACAGAGAAGCCTGTTGGAGTGCATAAACTTGATATTGAGAAAATGATTGCTGCTCACGAAAGAAACCCTGAGCTGGTTTTTGCCGCAATGTTCAATCAGCGAACAATTGAGGCACATAAGAAACTCAAGAAACTTATTGATTCTGATGAGTTTGGAGCTATAAAACGAATTAACTGGACAGTTACCAGTTGGTTTCGTTCTCAGTGTTATTATGATGGAGGTGGTTGGAGAGCCACATGGGAAGGCGAGGGAGGCGGAGTTCTCATGAATCAATGTCCTCATCAACTTGATCTTTTTCAATGGTTTTTTGGAATGCCTAAAACAATCAGAGCTTTTTGTTCAATTGCAAAATATCATAATATTGAAGTTGAAGATGATGTAACTGCATACATGGAGTATGAAGATGGTAAAACAGCGGTATTTACAACCTCTACCGGAGAAGCTCCGGGAACAGAACGTTTGGAAATTGCATGTGAACGAGGTAAAGTGATTTTGGAAAATCATAAAATTATGTTCTACAGGACAGAAGAACCGGTTTCTGAATTTTGTGCGACAACAGATCTTCGGTTTGGCACTCCAACTGTATGGAAAGTTGATGTTCCTATAAATGAAGACAAAGGTGGTTCTCAGCATCAGAAGGTTATCGATGCATATGTAAATGCTATTGCAAAAGGGACAGAACTGGTTGCGAAAGCTGAAGAGGGTATAAAGTCCATTGAACTGGCAAATTCCATGATTTATTCATCCATGAAGAATGAAACAGTTACATTGCCGCTGGATGGAGAGAAATTTAATGATCTGCTTCAGGATTTAATAAAAAACTCAACATTTAAAAAGAATGTTGTTGAATCCTCAAAAGAAATTGATATGAGTGCATCTTTTTAATTAAGGATAAATATGACTATAATTGTTCCGGATAATTTTCATGTAAAGTCTGAGCTTGAGGAGAGAAGAATAGTCTGCATTCCGAGAGCTCGGGCAGACAAACAGGATATCAGACCGTTAAGGATTGGTATTTTGAACATTATGCCTCAGGCACAAGAATACGAATTTTCGCTTTTGTTTGCATTGGGTCGGTCAATTATTCAGATTGAACCGGTATGGATTAGATTTGAAAATCATTCATACAAGACAACAAATCGGATTCATCTGGAGAATCAGTATGTGACATTTGCCGAAAGTGTAAGGAATCAGCATCTTGATGGTTTGATTATTACCGGTGCTCCCGTTGAACATCTGCCATATGAAGAGATTACATATTGGGATGAACTTAATCGTATATTGGAATATGCTAAAGAGCATGTTCCATCTACTTTGGGAATTTGTTGGGGAGCTCTGGCACTTGCAAAGAATATCGGCATAGAAAAAGAGATGTATGACAAAAAGCTTTTTGGAGTTTTTGAGCTTACAAATCTTAATCACAATCATGAAGTTACAGGTGAGCTGGATGATATATTCTGGTGTCCGCAGAGCAGACATGCCGGTATTCCTGATGCTGAACTGGAAGCTGCTGCAAATAGGGGAGAAGTTAATCTTCTTGCTTACTCAAAAGATACAGGTTATGTGATTTTTGAGAGTACAGACAAAAAATTTCTTATGCATTTGGGACATTTAGAATATGATGCAGATAGACTGATTAGTGAATATAATAGAGATATCAATAGCGGTCGTATAGACGTTTCCGCACCTTTGAACTTAGATATAGACAATCCTGTTAACAGATGGCGAAGCTCAGGAATAGAGTTTTTCACACAGTGGATTAAGTATGTTTATCTGAAGACACCATATTATAAACCACCGGTAGAATTTGTTGCTTACAAAAACCAAAAAAACAGCTGAAGAATTTATCTGATAACCAATAACTATTGTTTGGCATGCAGCAGTTAATACAATGAGAGAAAATTAAAACGATGGAAAATGATATACAAAACTGGATAAATAATAATGTGACAAAAGTTGCCGATGAATTGGAGAAAAGTATTATAGATTCCGGTTCTAAAAAGAGAAGACTAAACGTTAACGTTACAGATCGAAATAGTATTTACGAGATTCTGGATTTAATTTTAACTGTATTCTTTCCATTTGCATTTTCTAAAAATCGTATTGATATGCAAGATATGAATTTTTTTATTGGAAACACTTTGCGGCATGTTGCATTTTTACTTGAGGCAGAACTAAACAATATATTTCTTTTTTGTTGTATTAAAGAAGAGTGTACTTCAGAGCATTGCAAGAAGTTAGCAGAACAGGTTACTATTGATTTAATTGAATCTTTCCCGCAATTAAGAGAAGCTCTTATGTTAGATATTGAAGCTGCACATGGTGGAGATCCTGCGTCTAATTATTTGGAAGAAATTATTCTTAGTTATCCATGTGTTGAAGCCATTGCAACTTATCGCGTGGCGAATCATTTATATAAAAATGGAGTTCCTCTTATTCCGCGTATTATGACCGAGCGTGCACATTCAAAGACAGGTATTGATATTAATCCGGGAGCTAAAATTGGAAGTCATTTTTTTATTGATCATGGAACAGGAGTGGTGATTGGTGAGACATGCAGAATAGGTAATCATGTTACTTTGTATCAAGGTGTTACTTTAGGAGCAAAATCTCCACTTGATAAAAACCGCAATCCTCTTCGAGGCATAAAACGTCATCCTGATGTTGAGGATAATGTAATCATTTATGCAAACTCTACTATACTGGGTGGAGATACTGTTATTGGTAAGAACTCTATAATAGGTGGTAACACATGGGTAACAGAATCAGTTCCTCCAAACAGCAAAGTTTATAGTAGTCAAAATAACAATAAGATTAAAGACAATTAGCGTTGCTTTAGTTTCTATCAAAATTTATAAGATTAGGTTGGCACAGCCGACTGTCTGCCGACAGGCAGGCAACCAAAAGGATTGTTTGCAGAATAATTTACAGCAGAATGATTTTAGAAAGAGTTGGGAACCACGAAAGGCACGAAAAAACACGAAAGTAAGAGCGGGGCTATAGCATGTAGCCACGGGTGTAAACCCGTGGAGATAAATAACGTTTTAGATGCTCTGTAAGAGCATCTCATAGGTAGCCTAGGGTAAGCGTAGCGTAACCCCAGGATTACAAACAAATATAAACATTTCCTGCTCACGGCAGTGTCAGTCGTAGATATGAAATATCGAAGACAATTTAAATTAAGGAAAATTAACAATGATAAAAGAAAAATTATTTACAGAGGCAAAAAAGGCTTTTTCGGACAAATATGGAGTAGAACACACAATTGCATCATTTGCACCCGGTCGAGTTGAGGTGATTGGTAATCATACAGATTATAATGAAGGCTTTGTTCTGTCAGCTGCAATCAACTATGGCATATTTTTTCTTTTGACTCCAAACGGGTTAGATCATTCAAGAGTTTTTTGCGGGCGAACCAGAGAAGAAGCCACCTTCAAGATGGAAAATCTTGATTTATTAGATGGTGGCGGATGGGCAAAATATATATATGGTTCAATAGTCGAATTACTTAAGGGGAGCGATATTGTTTTACCTGAAATCGATGCAATGATTTTTGGTGATATACCATTGGGGTCAGGGCTATCCAGCTCTGCAGCTCTGGAAGTTGCAACTGCATTTGCTGCAGCTGAACTTGGAAATATTTCTAAGACAAATCTTGAATTTGCAAAGATTGCCCAAGCTGCAGAACATAAGTATGCAGGTGTGATGTGCGGTCTTCTTGATCAGCTCTCAAGCATTTACGGCAAAGAAGACAACTTAATTATGACAGATTTCAGAAGTCTTGATGTTGAGAATCTTCCCATTGGTGATGATGCCAGCTTTGTGATCTGCAATACAAAAGTTAAACATGCTCTTGTTGATGGGGAGTATAACGAACGCAGAGAGAGCTGTGAAAAGGCTGCTGAGTTTTTCAAGTCAAAAATTGGTGATAGAATATTCACTCTACGTGATGTTACAAGTGCTGAACTTGAGCAATATGCAGACGAGATGGATCCAATTGCGGTTAAGCGTGCTGCTCATGTCATTGGAGAGTGCGAAAGAGTTCTTGCCTGCAAAAAGTATCTTCAGGAAGGGAAGATTGAACAATTTGGTAAGTTGATGTATGAATCTCATGATAGTTCAATAAACAACTTTGAAAATTCCTGCTCTGAACTTGACTTTGTTGTTGAAGCATCAAAGTCTATTCCGGGAGTTATGGGAGCGAGACTTTCCGGCGGAGGCTTCGGAGGCAGTGTTGTGCTTCTTGTTCATCCTCGCAATGCTCAAACCATTGGAACAGCTTTGGCAAATGCTTTCAAAAAAGAAATTGGTTCCGATTGCGAAATCTACTACGTTAAAGCATTTTCAGGTGCAAAAATTTTTTAAAGCAATTCAAAGTCGAACTTTTAGCTGCTGTCTGCGTTGCCTATTTTACTATTTCTTTTGTATATTTAAATATAAAAACTTAATTTTTTTGGCTCTTTCTGTGTTTCTGTGGGTAGATAGCTCCGGGTTTTAACCCGGTGGATAATGCAACACCAAATAATAAATTCAGATATCTTGATCCAGCGGAAGTTCAAGTGTCCCATGTTTCAGACTTTTGCGGACAGCGAGGACGCTGTCCCTCCCGTCTGCGAATCCAGCATTAGAAAGTAGTTCGGGAGGGTTGGCGTCCTCGCCGACCTGAAAAACAGTCAACCGAAAAATCAAGGATTTATAAATCAGACTAAAAAAGGTTTGAAATATTATTTGCTTTGGTGTATTCTTGTATGAAAATACTTTAAGGAAAAGAAGTAATGCCCATAATAAAATGTCCAGGATGTCATAAAAGAATTTCTGACGAGGTTGAGAGATGCCCTTTGTGTTCATATCGATTTGTAAAATGCTCTAAAAACAGTAAAGTTGTTCTTAATATCGTTTTGATGATGTTAGTGTTTGTATGTGCATTTATTGCAGTTGTTGCTTTCACACTTGGTAATACAGGCACCGGCTCTGCTGCAGCCGTTGTTGTAATCATCTGCCTGATCAAATTATTTACCAAATAAACTTTTTATTTTTTTTATATTATCACACAAACTATACTTGGATGAACCAAAAATATGATAGTCTTAGGAATTGACACATCCCTCAGATCCACAGGATATGCTGTTGTTGAGAAAAAAGGAAATAGTTTTTCGGTTCTTGATTATGGCAACATAAAGAACAAACAGAGTCTGCTTTTATCAGAATGTCTGGTTAGGATCAGAGCAAAGATTGGTGAGGTAATTGATTGTTATTCACCTCATGCAGTTGCAGTTGAAGGTGCTTTTTTTGCAAAGAATGCAAAAACAGCAATGATTCTTGGTCATGCCAGAGGGACAGCAATTGAGGTCTCTTCGAGTAAAGGTTTGAATGTTTATGAGTATGCGCCACGAAAAGTCAAGCTGGCAGTAACAGGTGTAGGTACAGCACAGAAATCTCAGGTTCAGTCGATGGTTGGCCGTTTTGCGGGAATTACTGATGATATTCAGGAAGATGCTGCTGATGCGATGGCGATTGCCATCTGCCACTTGAATAATTCCTCCGGGGTTGCGGTTTTCCAAACGCCGCAGATCTAAAAAATGCAGTTGTATATTTGAGACTGATAACGTAATGTATGTGATACATCAAGTTTACAAAGACTGGGGCGGCTATTACACCCCCCAGAGCCTTCTGCAAAGACCAAACTGCACACACATTAACAAAAAAAAAGTTTTATAACCCACCTGTTTCGACATAGATGCAATGTCACTAAGAAATCTTGGAACGTCCGTTGGGAGTCAGCAACGACACCACAATTAATGTCAGAAAACTGAGTGGCATCGAAAAAATTGCCGGCTGTCCCAGAGGAATCCAGGCTTGGTCAGGTGACAGACCGTAAAGCTTGAACATATCGGGACCAACCAAAATAATACCCAACGATGCTATAATGCCTACGAAAATAGAAGCGACGATGCCGATGGCAGTTGTCCGCTTCCAGAATAAAACCATGATAATCGCAGGAAAATTCGCAGAAGCGGCGACGGCGAATGCCCATCCGACTAGAAATCCAACGTTGACCCCTTTAAATAGGATGCCGAGAATAACCGCCAGTACACCCACGGTAATCGCTGTGCACTTTGCGGCAATTACTTTTGTCCGATCCGGCATTTTCCGTTTAAAGAATTTATCCATCAGGTCGTTAGCTACGGCACCCGAAGCAGCCACAATAAGCCCGGAAACCGTTCCCAGAACTGTAGCAAATGCCAATGCCGTGATGATGGCAAACAACACGCCTCCGAAGCTACGTGCCAGTAGCGGTGCGGACATGTTCTCGGAAAGCGGGTTTAGAACGCCATTGGCGATGGCACCCAGTCCGAGGAATAGTGTCATGATATAAAACAGACCAATGGCTGTGATCGCCACAATGGTGGAACGGCGTGCAGCTGTGGCATCCTTGACAGTATAATAGCGAATGAGCACATGGGGTAGTGCGGCGGTACCGAAGAACAAGGCGATCATCAGCGAAATAAAATCCAACCGAGACCATAAGCCGCCACGGACAATATCAAAATGACCGCCAGGGCGCATAAGTTCATTGCCCGGGACATTATGGTTGTAGTATAGATTCACGTCAGCATCGCGATGGCGAATCGTTGCGGATCGAGGCAATTCAACCTCGGTTCCGGGATCTGCAAAGATCGATACTAAACGCAATGGACCCATAGCACCTGCCTCACCGGAATGACCTGTACGTTCGCCAAACTTCGAAATCCGCCCCATAGCCCGCAGCAGGTTGTCACTTTCAACTGGTCGTCCATTTACAAAAACTATTCCCAAAGGTGTTTTAGTAACATTTTGTGCCTCATGCAAAACAGTGGTTCCATCCGCTTTGGTTTTCACCCTCCACCAGGATTCGACATTCTCATCGACTCCGACGGAGGCTTCTTCGGTTGCGGCAATCCGTTCGTTCAGCAGCACCCATGTCGGCAGGGTATCAGTATCTGATCCATTGCTGACTGCATCGACAAACATGAATGGTGTCCCGGATAAACCTTCACTCCATGATTTTCCGGGAACCATCGATATACTGCGAAACTCGTGCTGTTCAACCGGTTCTCCGTTTATATCCACTGTAGCTGGTGAGGAGTCCAGACCTCGAATACACATTGCCAGCACTAGGATGGCTGAGAAAATAATCAACATGCCTGCCTTCAGAAATTGCACGTAGGTGGTTGACGACATCCCCGCACTGGCCACCACAACAATCACCACAGCACCGACAATGATCACTCCCCAATGGTGAGGAATGCCCAGCAAAGGTTCGATTAGTACACCGGCTCCGACCATCTGTGGTACCAGATAACACATACATATGGCAAGTGTACTTATGCCGGCTGCCAGATGAATGGTCTTGGACTCAAACCGAAACCCTAGTGCATCGGCAAACGTGTAACGCCCTAGCCGTCTTAACGGTTCGGCTACTACAAAAAGTGCCATAATCCAGCCGGAAAGAAAACCGATGGAATAAAGGTATCCGTCAAAGCCTTTGAAGGCAATCATGCCGCAAATCCCTAGGAAAGAGGCAGCTGAAAGATAACCGCCGGTCAATGCAATTCCGTTGACAAACCAGTGGATCTGTCCGCCCGCTACAAAGAAGCCGTCGGCTGATTGAGCCTTGCGTCCCAGGAACCATGACAACCAGAAAAGGAAGCATACAAAAACAGAAAAAATAAGAATAGCCATTATAACTCATCCTCCTTTGCCGCCAAGTCATTCTGTTTTTTCAAATTAAGCTCTTCCGTACTGGCTTTTTTTTCGCTAAATGAACACGCCTGACTGTATATCATAGCCAGCACAAGGGCAAAAATGATGATGCCAAAGCCATAAAAAACAGCCAAGTTCAGACCGAACGGCATCACTTTGTCCATGAGTGTGACATCGTAAATCGATATAAAGACAAACGTGGCATAAACAATGGCGTAGGTCAGGCAAAGAATCAAGCCGAAATTCTGCTTCATCCGCTCGGAACGCTCCGTCGGCTTGAGCGTTATAATTCTATTGTTCATATAGGATTTTCCTTTTTGTTTTAATATTATTCAAACCCGATAGGATAGTACTTTTGTCAACATTGTTCTCTGCCGCCAGTCCGGCAATTTGCTCCTTTCCCTGTGAAGTGAATATTTACCTTAAAAATCAACATCTTCACCAAGGTCGTCACCGGGATAGTTGTCAGAACAGATAGACATATAAACGCATTAAAAAGATCGTACTGATCATCAGTACGAGAAACACAATTACAGAAACGTAAGACCTGCCTCTATTCAAAATTATTTATTTCGCTACAACAATATGTTAACAATTATGACCCTTTCGTAGAATAATCTATATTTTTTTAATAATCTTAAAGAGCATTTTGCTCTTTAAAGTCTGAAAATTGCTTCAATAATTACATTTAAGTACACTCACCATTAAACTTTTGATCTTACAGGTTTTTAGTAGCAGTACATATCAGTTATGCTTTTTAAAAAGGGTTAAGTTGATATAACGTATCTCTGCAATAATTCAGTAAATTATGCTGAAAATCTAATGAAATTGCAATCTTTTTTTTAAAGTTTTTTTAAAAAACAGGGGAAATGATGGAAAAGTAAGAAAAGAGCTTGTATATTCGTTATAATAATATATAATGCTCAAATTATTCGAAATGAAAGTCTCTTGATTTCAAGCAATTCCGGGTTAATACAAGATTTTTTACCACTCCAGATTGTTAATATTTAAAGGGCTTTTAAAATATAAACTAGTTTACAGAAGGAAGTTAATGAAGATATCTTTAAATATGGATAGCGATCGCCAAGTTACAGGTCACGAGGCACAGATGAAGTCTTTGGCCAGAGATGTCAGGGAAACTAAAAGTGGTGATTGGAATGCAAGAAAACGTTTGAATACAACATTTCAGCCTTTGATTAAAAAATTTGCCCAGAAACGTACCACTGATACAGCCGAATTTAATGCATTGATGGATAAGGGGCGAGAGGGGCTTTTTGTTGCAGCCAAGAAATACAAACTTAAACAAGGACCGGATCATTTTCAAATATTTGCTGTTGATTTTATTGAAAATTACATGGATGGAAAAAGTGGTAAGGGGTTCTTCGCTAAAATCTTCGGGAAATAATATGCCTGAGTTAAAAGACTTTGTTTTGGATATTAATATTACCAAAAAGCTTAGTTTTACAGATATATTTGGCAATAACAATCCTGTAGAGGTTGATATTGGTTGTGGTAAAGGGCGTTTTCTTATTGCACGTGCGAGTCAGTTTCCCGAAATAAATTTTCTTGGCATAGAGCGCATGCGTAGTCGACAGATTAATGTAAATAAGAAGATCAACCTTAATAACCTTAAGAATGTTTATCTATCAGGTTTAGAGGCCTCTTATGTTGTGGAAAATCAGATTGAACCTGATTCCGTATCGGTATATTACATATTTTTTCCGGATCCATGGCCTAAACGTAGGCATCATAGGCGTCGTTTGTTTACCGAATCATTTTTAAATTCAATTTACAATACATTAATAGTTAACGGCAGAGTCAATATTGCCACAGATCATTTAGAGTATTTTGATGTTATTTATAAGATTCTTTCCGGCGACAGCCGTTTTAATGAAGTGGAGACTTTTGAGCCCCAAGATCATGAGCGAACAGGGTTTGAGTTGACTTTTATGGGGCAAGGGTTGAAGATTGGCAGATGTTCGTTTGAAAAAAGAGGGTAAATGCATAAATACGAAAGCGGGAGCTTTGATGTCCTCATCACCATTTGGTTCATGCGTCATGGGTCTGGAGTCATGCGTCATCTCGCATGATAAAAAAGGAAAATATGAAGAAAAAGTTTACAATTTTAAAGAGAATACAGCATCGCATTGAATATATTGCTGTATTGTTTGCTCTTCTTCTAATTGATAGATTTTCACTGGAACGTCTTTCTAAAATAACAACTACTCTTTCAAATGCATTTTTTGTACTCAATGGTCGTCGTAGAAAGATTGCCGTAGACAACATACTCCAGGCAAAGATTACAGATGACTATTCCGAGGCCAGAAGAATTGCAAAAAAATCTTTTGAACATTTTGCTATTCTTGTTATGGAGTCATTACGGACAGATAATGAATTTACGGAAGATAACTGGCTGGATAAAGTTGAATATGATGTGCCGGATGAAGCTTTTGAACTGTTTAGAGAAAAAGGAAAAGGAATTATTCTTGTTTCAGGTCACTTTGGCAACTGGGAGGTTGCCGCACAGTTGGTTTCGTTTATGAAGCCGGTATTGGGGATAACAAAAGACATGAAAAATCCTTATGTGAACCGTTTGATGAAAGAGCGAAAACCAAGAAATAATTTTAGAATAACTCCTAAAAAGGATAAGGATTCAGGGCGATTTTTAAGGGCAATAAAAAATGGAGAGATTCTTGCGTTACTTGCAGATCAGTATGCCAGAGAACGCGGCATTAAGATTAATTTTTTTGGGAGGGAGGCATCGACTTTCACATCGCCGGCACTTTTTCATTTGATATCAAAGGCACCGATTATTTTTGGTTATTGTCTGAGAACAGGTCCGATGAAATATAAGTTTGTTGCCACAAAGCCAATGATGTTTAAGGCATCGGGTAATAGAATTGAAGATCAGAAGTTGATTATGGGAATTCTTAATGGTATGCTTGAAGATGCCATACGGGAAAATCCGGAGCAGTATTTGTGGGCGCATCGAAGATGGAAATGATATAATTGGTTGGATGGTTAATGGTAAAAGATTTAAGAGAAAAGGGCTAAGATTTAAGAATGTTGGAAATGCTCCGGCGGTACAGAAAAACTGTAAACTTTAAAGTGTAGAATGTAAATGTTTGGACTAGCTCCGCAGGCAACCAAAAGAAGTCATCCGCAGATAGGCCATTCGCTGCACTCATTGCTGTCGCAGGCTCCAGCCTATCTCCCGATGGTCGGTTCTTCGCAGATTAACTTAGGGCGGCATAGCCGCAGTCAGAAGAATTTCTCGTGCAGAGCCGCAGAGGAAGAGAAGAGGATTAACGCAAATGACGCTAAAGGTGCAAAAGAAGAAAATAAGTTTTAACCACCCGCTACGCTCGAGAACACAGAGCAACTGTGTTAATTTGCAAGCATAAAATCAGAATTTTTCACTGCAGAGTTTGCAGCAATAACCAATTTCCGCATTACAGCTGTTAAAGCCACTTT
>CAYTUX010000243.1:0-5535 GCA_964441455.1 uncultured Victivallales bacterium
GCCTCTCTCACAAGTTCGAGTTCTCGCTCCCAATCTTGCAATACAATACTGATTTGCAGATTTAAGGTAGCACAACGTAGGCCACTGCGTTGCTTTAGACACACAACCAAAGGGAAGTGAGGCTGAAGCCTGCGACAGCAATGGAACGAAGTGTAATGGCTTACCTAAAGCCTCTCTTAAGGTAGGCCATTCCCCCGCCCTCACTTTGAATCTCTTAAAATTCAAAGTAAGGGCGGGGTCATTGCTTCACTTTCGTGAAGCCTCTCTTCGGCTTCGCCTTGAGTAGCTACGAGTCCAGGTTGTAGGCGTTCACACTTGCAACGAAGATCGTTGCATTACCCCAAAAAACTGCAAACTGGAAGCATGCGTTACAATAAAATATTGCTATAACTCTTCTCTGCGTCCTCTGCGTCTCTGCGCGAAAAATTCTTTTGGTTGCGGCTAAGCCGCGCTATGTCATCCGTGTTCCTTTATAAACCTTTCAAAAGAATTTTTTTAGTTGTGGCTATACCGCCCTAAGTAATCACAAAGTTTTTTTGTCTCTTTTATAATTTTACATCAATAAATTCATCACCAAGTTTTGGAGGTTCGCTGATGTTATGGTGAACACCTTTGAATGCCCCCTTGTAAAGATCTGCAACATGACCCGCATTACCCGTAAGAGCTTCTCTTGTAAGTAGATACAGCAAGTGAACTGACCAAGTAAGAACAAGAGGTTTTTTATGTCGCCTGTAATATCTTGAGAAACTTTCACCCCAAACCCTGAAAAACTCCGCATCACGAGTTTCTTTTTCCTTTTTATGGTACATTTTTGCTTCAGGAACGTATCTTATTCTAAAACCGGCATCTTTTGCACGTTTGGAAAAATCCATATCTTCATAGTAGAACTGATAGCCTGGATCAAACAATCCAATTTTTTCGAATACTTCCATCTTAACAAATAGTCCGGATGATACTGCAAATTCAATATCAAGTTTTTCATTGAACTTACTGCAATCTTTTTGTCCGGCTCCAATAGTTTTTATTGCCGGTGGAAATTTTCTGAATTGAGTACCTATAGACCAAATGATATCTTTATTATCAAAGGACAATATTTTTGGCGTTAATATTCCCGCTTCCGGATCTCTTTGTGCAACATTTGTCATTGCCGTTATTGCTTCAGGGTCTACGATATTATTTGCAAGAGAGAAGAATACAAAATCAGCATCCTGCTTTGATGCCCAGTTGGCACCGATATTAAAAGCAGAAGGTATTCCCATATCTTCAGGCCTTTTTAATATTTCAACGTTTTCAAATCCTGTTTTAATAAGCTTTTCAAGTTCAGTTGCTGATGGGGGGAGTACAATTGCGGTCTTTGTCTGTCCATAGTTGGAATTCAGTAAAGATTTTATACATTCAACTGACTCATCACTGCTTGTATTTGCCACGACAATATTTGCAACAAGCGGCTCAATACTCAGGTCTGAACGCTTTTTCGTTTTCTCTTTAAGTGATTTCTGAGAATTTGTTAGCTCTTTTACCAGCTGCATTGCTGAAGAAAAACAGTCGTCAATTTCCATATGTTCATATTGTGCGGCACGACCGAGTGAGTGAAGGTTGCTGAATTTGCCAATAAATTTGCGGGCTTCATCCACATCTTTTTCATAGTTACAGTAATAGACAGCATATGCACAATCTCTTGTAATAACTGTAGAGTCAATAACTTCCTCTTTTTTCAGCACTCCGGTTCGTTCAAGGTCACCGATAACTTTTTCAACCAGATTCGGATAGTGATTGTCTGTAACTTCTGCACATACGACAGTTGTATCAGCCGGTCCCATCTTCTGATCAAAATTTTTAAATTCACAAAGTCTGTTTATGGCAATGTCTCCATCCATATAGTAGATCCAATGATTTGGAGTTACCTGAGATCTGTTCACCTTCAGATATACAGCAGAAACTGCTCTATATCTTAAAGGTGTATCAAAATTGAGCATCTTACAGAGTTTTGTAAGTTCCAGAGTAGATATAACAATATCTCCGGCAGCTTTATGAATTTCACCATCTTTTTCATAAATAACAGATTTAATCTTGTTATCTTCAACTTCCAGTCCTGTTACGGTTGCTTCTTTTATAACCTTATCTTTTATTTCACCATACATTGCATCAGGAATTGCCCCCCAACCATTTTCTTTCGGATAGTAAAAGTAGTTGAATTTTTTCTTTGAACCCTGTTTTATAACATCAAGGGGGCTGGCAATCCTAACTTTTTTTCTTGCCCACTCTACAGTAATCTCGTCAGCTGAAATACCAAACATTTTAACTGTATAGGGAGAAAACATAAAATCTGATAGTGATTTACCGAATTTTGCATAAACATAGTTTTGAAATGATGTTTCAGGCAGATTTCTTGGTCTTGTGATATAATCCCATGGAATAGAGAGAGTTTTATCAGGAAATCTTGCGCAAATTTGAGTAACATCAATAGGGTCGTGCATCCATTTGCCGCCAAGCATAATTGCACTGGTTCTTTCAATTCTGTTCATTGGAACAAGACTTTCCAGCTGCTGCAGAACATGTTCATTTGTTGTGAATAGTCTATGAGTGGACCAGTCGCACATGTGACCGCTCCATTCAAAACTATGAGATGCACCACCAATAACATCACAACTCTCTAAAACTTCAACATCAATCCCTTGACGATTTAATAAGAATGCTGCACTTAAGCCGGACATTCCTGCACCAATAATTACTACTTTCAAAATTTAACTCCCTGTATAAAAATCTTTTTTATGAATTTCTTTGCAATATTTCATGTATAATATAGTAATTAGAACCTAATAACAAGTGCAAATGTATTTGTTCCTTAATTTTCAGGTTGTTCGTCTTCCCAAAGCATCGTTTTCGTAGATGAATGCAGAGATTGGAGAAGAACCAAAGTAATTGGAAATGCAGGTTGTCAGATTGCGGTTATCCTCATAGTATTTGCTGATTCCAAAACCAAGGTTGTTGGTGATTGAGGAGATCATTGCGGAGCCATAAAGGTGTTGTTAACTTCCATTTTATCATCGTATAATTCTATGGTTTCCTGCAAAGTTAAATCTGTTTTTTGTACTGTCTTATTTTTGCAGAAATTAACTTTTTTGTAAAGATATTATTTTCTGATCAGCTGTTTTTCTGTGGTTGATATTTCAGAACCTCCTATGCCCTGAAAATCCCCCCTTGATACAAAGCCCAAAGGTGAACTCTGGAATAACCATAATAATTCCACACCATATTTATGTTTGATTTTACAATACATCAAAATTTAACAAAGAATTATTAATTTAGCAAGTATTATTTTCTTTTGCCCTGTCCTAAATAAGTATAAAGGGCATTTATTTAAAAATCCAAACCTATGCATTTAACTTGGCAGTGACGACAACAATATACTCTGTGACGTTGCGGAAACTCAATCATGATCAGCTCAAGGACTACATCTTTGCACAGCTCGACAGTATCGCACTGGCACACTCAACCTTTACAGATGAGGCTCTGGAACTCATATGCCGTTCAAGCGAGGGCATTCTGCGGCACACACGAAATTTATGCGTATCCGCACTAATCGAAGCCGTCCGAGACCGCACACAGATCGTTGATCTCGATCAGGTCAACCGTGTACTCATGCAGCCGCACTGGAGGTGCGAAAAAGACGTACAAGCAATATGAGCAGGCTGAGCCTGCACCCTCATCCGTCCTCTGCTGAGAACGGCTACAGACGTTAATACTCCAATCAACGTTATATGTGCGAGTCAACCAACTGTAGCCGAGGTCAGCAGACCTCGGAAAAACTAAAATGATTTTTCGGTGAAGCTGAAACGGGCTCTGCTGGGAAGCAACCCGTCTGGGAATAGCCGAAGAGGTGACAGAAATATCGTCGCAAAAAACTAAGGCGGTCGCAGGAAGCCCCTGCCGCCGCCTCTTTTAAACCAGAAAATGCCGCACCCATCATAACAAGCCTCAAATCTTATGACCTTACGGGAAATTTTTAGTCACAAACTGCCAAGCTTATCGTATCAGAAACACCTCGATATGATATCCTTGGAAGTTTTTAACCACTTTTTAAAGGAAAACGCCCAAAACCATCTTATCCACCTTAAGATCTTATGATGCGCTCGCTAGTAAAAATACGATGGCAATGTGGAAATCCACCCTTTTCCGTACAGGTTTAATTTGATATTTTTAGTCTGGTTTAATTTGGTCGGTAACACATAGTAAAGTTGTAATCATTTGTATTCATAATTGCATTTGTAACCTCTGAGTAGTCATTAGAGACCTAATTTATGGTACCCCTTCTTCAATACAATAGTATTAGTATTACCTAATTCCTTGCCGACTATAACAAGATTAGTACTATTATCATCAATATATTTAACAATAAAATCATCATGCAACCATTGTTTTGGATAAGTCATATTTTTAAGAAGTTCTTCATAATCAAATCGATTTTCAACAGTGTTATAATGTTGTGTGTTTGAAAATAACCAGTCAGAAGAACTTTCGACAACATCAAACTTCAACCAGTATGTATAACCATGTGGTGCATTTTTATACCAACATATTAAATTTGAAACACCTTGGATTGTTTCCCCTGTAATACTTTGTATTTTTACTATGTTATCAGTTTTTCTTGTCGCATCTGACGTAATCAATTTAAAAGTAAAAAATAAAATTGGCAACCATAAAATTAGCAATAAGATTACTTGCAACCAAGTTGGAAATTTATATTTTTTCATCATCTTATTTTTTCTACTCATAAAATATTCCCCCTGTCTTAAAATTTAATCTTTTTGGAATACCCTGTTCTGGTCTCCCTTTTTTCCACATTAGCGTTATTTTAGCAGTTTCTCCTGTAACCAAGAACTCATCAGCAAGATTAACATCATGTAAACGTCTATAATGCTTATCTTTTAATAAACCAGCTTCCGCATCACTATACTCAAAATCATATGGATCCCACAAATGATATTTAATTGTCAAAGACATACATTGACCTGATATAGAAAGCTTTCCTCCGCCAGACCATGTTATATTATGCAATGCCCAATACCATTTAGGTCTAGCTTCATCGTGATAGGTTTTGTTAACCCACCATTCTGATGATCTTATGAAACCATCCGTTTCCATAGAATCAGCAAATCGAACAGCATCCTTTAAATCATGAAGAATACTTTTCTTTAACTTATGTTCTTCTTCAATTACTTCCCCAAAATCTAATTCATATGGAGTCCCAAGTCCCAATAAATAATGGTAATGCAATTTGGTTGCTGGAACCGATCTAAACCTGCCCACACTTCCTTGGTCAAAAGCAATACAAAAAAGCATCATATCTCCCAAAGTTGCTTGTTTTTGTTGTGGGTTGGAAGACCAACGAGGATAACTTATAAGACCTTGGCTATATGGTAAATTTCCCAACAAATCAATCTTGTTAATCAAATCATTACCGCAAATTGCAGTCTCATTAAGTCCACCTTGAATGCCGATTGGATCTCGGCTCAAAAATTTACCTAGAGCGGG
>CAYTUX010000244.1:0-5659 GCA_964441455.1 uncultured Victivallales bacterium
ATCATACATATCATAATTTTGCAACAAAAAAAAAGAAATATTTCCATTTTTTTTAACTTACGGCATATTTTTTTGAAAAGTTTTTGAGAAGTTACATTATTTTTGCAAGATCTGTTGAAGACATTGAGAGCCATTTTTTGAGTGTTGTGATTCTATTTTTAACGTCATTTTTAGAGATTGCAAGGTTCAGTCCTTTTTGATTGCCGACGATGACCACTAATTGTTTTCCGCGTGTTACAGCAGTATATATAAGATTTCTCTGAAGCATTATATAATGCTGAGTGTGGATTGGAATTACAATGCAAGGAAATTCGCTGCCTTGACTTTTATGGATAGTAAAAGCGTAGCATGGTTCGACTTCGTCAAGTTCATTAAAATCATATACGATTTTGCGTCCATCAAAGTCGGCAGTGATCTCATTTTCAATAGTGTCTATTCTGATGATTTTTCCAATATCACCATTGTATATATCTTTGTCATAATTGTTTTCAAGCTGCATTATTTTGTCATTAACTCTATAAGTTGAAGCAAATCTTTCAATTTGTATTTGGCTTGGGTTAAGTATATTTTGAAGAGTTATATTGATATTTTGACTTCCTAATATGCCTCTTCTCATTGGAGTTATAACCTGTATATCTTTTATTGGGTCAAATCCAAATTTTTGAGGAATATTTTTTGAGACCATCTGTTGTATAATTTGAAGAACTTTTTCCGGTTCATCAGCTTCAATGAAGTAGAAATCAGAATCTTTATTTTTGGATCCGGCATTCAGTTTTCTACCTTGGTGTATATTGTGAGCATTGACAACAATATCACTATTTGCTGCCTGTCGGAATATTTCATTCAATTTACATGTGGGAATATTTTTGGAATCAATCATATCTCTTAATACAGTTCCCGGTCCCACAGACGGCAGCTGGTCCACATCACCAACGAAAATAACAGCAGCATGTCTTGGAAAAGCTTGCAGCAGGCTATGAGCTAATGAGATGTCCAGCATACTTGACTCATCAATTATGAAAACATCGCCTTCTAGAGGTGAATTCTGGTTTTTTTTAAATCTTCCCGCATGGGGATCAAACTCCAAAAGTCTATGTATTGTTTTGGCTGGTTGACCTGTTGTTTCAGACATTCTTTTTGCAGCACGTCCGGTTGGTGCGGCAAGAACAACTTCAAGTTTTTTTGCTTGAAGGATTTTGATAATTGCATTAACAATTGTTGTTTTTCCAACCCCCGGTCCACCGGTGATAATCATAAGTTTATTTTCAACTGCCATTTCAATTGAGATTTTCTGTTGTGCGGCAAAATTGAGACCAGTTTTCTGTTCGCACCATTTTATGGCCTTTTCAACATCAATTTTTGGGCATGGGTGTTTTGTTTTCTGAAGGTCATGAATTATATATGCACTTTGCAGTTCGGCATTATATAACTTTGTGAGATAGATGAGCGGTTCTATGGATATTTCAGGTATGATTTTTGATGTTAATCTTTTTATATTTACACCATGCTGAATTGCATTTTCGATTATCTGCTGTGGAATATCCAAGATTGCCTGAGCTTTTTCAATTAACTGAGAGATTGGAGTTGCACAGTGACCTTCAGAAGTGATTTCGAGGAGTACATATTCCACGCCTGCTCGCGCCCGCAAATCGCTATCTTTTTCAATTCCGATTTTTTCTGCAATCATATCCGCAACTTTGAATCCGATACCTCTGATATCACGAGCCAGACAGTATGGATCCTTCTGAACTTTTTGTATTGCACTATCGCCATATATTTTATAGATACGAAAAGCTCTTGATGTTCCGGCACCATTGGCAATCAGGAATCCCATTATGGAGCGGATTGCCTTGTTTCTGTTCCAGCTCTCTTTTATCAGCAGGCGGCGTTTGTGTCCAATACCCTCAACTTCTTCAAGCTTTGCAGAATTTGATTCCATGATATCATAAACATCTTTTCCGAATTTTTCAACCAATCTTTCGGCATATTTCGGACCAATTCCTTTTATGAGTCCTGATGCAAGGAATTTTTCGATTCCTTTTATACTGCTTGGAGGGGTGTTTTTTATATGTTCAGCTTTAAATTGTTTTCCATGTTGCTTGTCATTAATCCACTGTCCGGTTGCCGATACGAATTCGCCGGCAACAATTGCCGGCAGTTTGCCTATTAATGTGACCAGATTACGATTTCCTTTAACCTTTATTCTTAGCACACAGAAGCCGCTTTCTTCGCTATGAAAAGTCACTCTTTCTACAGATCCTTCGACCTCTTCATGTTTTTTAAAATATTCAGGCATGATATTTAGTGTTAAAAGGTAAACAACGGTTTTGTTTGAAACCTATCTGTTTTATTCCCTATTTTTCTGTTTGATTGCAGTTTCGGTCATCGGGGACGATGACCCTCCCGAAGTACAGTTTAAGGTTATGTTGCCAGCAGGGAGGGATGCTGTCCTCGGCGTCCGCTAAAACTACATTTTTATTAATACATTTTAATTGTTATTATTTTTGTTTGCTCTATTTGTAATAATTTTGTGTGCTTCGTCCAGTGATTTTATATTTAAGAGCAGAGCTTCTGTTTTACATGGTAATTTATCAATCAGCTCATCATATGTATAAGACATTTGATGTTCTTCAAAAATGGGAATTGAGAGAGAGCTCAGCAGTTGTGCATGAACATTTTTTATACCCATGTGTGCTGTAAGCATTGCAGATGCTCTGCCGACAACTTTATCGATAATCCTTAGATTTGCAGGTTCGTATTCCGGGTGGTTTTTCAGAAAAGTTGCAAAGTCTAAAAGTGGGTGCAGCCATTTTCCTTCGTGTTCAAATATGATTTTATTATTTTGATAAACAATCAGTGATTTTTCTTTCATCTTATTGGAGATAAACCTTTCTATTCCTTGGTCCATCAAACTCGCAAAAATATATTCCCTGCCATGTTCCCAATTGTAGTATACCATTTTCAACAATGATTTGTTGTGACACCCCATAAATTGATGATTTCACGTGTGCGGCGGAATTTCCTTCCATATGGGCATAACCATTTGTCCATGGAACAATTCTGTCCAGGATATTTGCCATATCTTTAAGTACATCGGGGTCTGCATTTTCGTTTATGGTAACAGCAGCTGTTGTATGAGGAATAAAGACAGTTACAAATCCATGTTTCATTTTAGTTTCGTGAGCATAGCCTCTAACTTTGGATGTAATATCAATGAACTCTGTCTTTTTTGTTGTTTTGAGTATTATAGTTTTCATATTTTCCTTTAAATTTTATGTTATTATAGCAAAAGCAGAAGTAAAGTCAAATTCCGATAACTGAACTTCATTGTTTTTTTTGATTTTTTGGGTGATAAAGTTGAAAATTATATTTTAAAGGCGGGGTCACGGACCCCGACCCTACAGAAAACATTTGCAATCAACCATTTAGCTTTGATTGCAGCATCCGCAACTGTAGGGTCGGGGTCCGTGCCCCCGCCAAAAAGGATGTCCAACCGAAAAAATTGGAAAAGTAACCTTAAATTTATGGTTGAGAGGATAAACATGTTTTTAAATCAATAAAATAAGGGTTTACATTATACTTTTATCACCCTTTGGGTGATAAATTAGAAAATCAGTTTAGCGGACGCCGATCCAGCTACCAAACATAAAGTGTTTTGATGATAATTACGAGTTATTGTTTTTTGGCTTTTCCCCTTTATACCAGCCATCCTGTGGCATTGAATCGAAGCATGTAGGTTTTGGGTCTATCCATTTACCCGCAGGTGTAATTTGCCATTTTGTATAAAAGTCCATTGCTGAACCATTTTTGTCTATATAGTAACCCTCTGGATGAAAACCAGTTTTAATTTCTCTCGCTGTGAATGTTTTACTCATTTGTTGTTCCTTATGTTTTAATTTTAATATATATCTTACTAAGTGTATTTGTTGTAAAATAATGTATAAAATATATCACTTTTATCTTATGTAATCAATGAGATAAATTGAAAAATTCTATTTTTTTTGTCAAGTATACACTTTTTATTACAAATTATAAGAAAATCAATTTGTTGACTTTGTTGTTTGGTTGACGTATAATTTAAAACTAATATGAAAAAGTATTTATTAAAATTTTTTTATTGCATATCTATATGTGTGTTTTGCGGTTGTTCATCAAGCTCTGTCTTCAAGAGCTATCCTGCACAGGTCAATCCATACATGGAATCAGTATCTTCAGGACAAGTCATAGAATATAATAAAGTCTTTGAAAATCAGTTTGATTCCAATGATGCTGTATTATATGCAATGGAAAAAGCTAGGCTTGAACAGATTCAAAACTTGACAACAAATAGTCTTGAATATTACAAATTGGCAATTGCAATCATAAAAGAGATCGATGACAAAGCTGTTATATCTGCTTCTGATACTGGTGCACAGGCATCTGCTGTGGCTTTGAATGATAATACCATTCCATATAAGCCGCCAGGATATGAGAGAGTTGCTCTTCGGCAGATGCAGTCAATGAACTATTTGGCAAAAGGTGATTTGGTAGGGGCATCTGTTGAAGTAAGAGCTGCTAACAATGAAGATAAAAAAGCAAAAGCCGCCCACGAAAAAGAGATTGCCAGGGCTCGAGATTCTGTTGATCAAGCTAAAAAGGATGCAGACTTATCTTCTTTTAATGATGTATATGCAGAGATGAACAAAACCGTTGGGGGAGTTAAAAGCTCATTTTTAAATGCCTACACATATTATTATTCCGGTATAATATATGAACTTATTAAAAGTCCTAATGATGCCTATATAGATTACAAAAGAGCTTTGGAGATTGCCCCTGATAATGTGTATATTATCCGTGATGTTATTAGACTTGCAAAAAGCTTGGGTATGCGGGAAGACTACAACAGGTTTAAAGAGTTATACTCCCGGGTTGAGCCTGATACGCCAGATCCGGATATGGGAGTTTTAGTTGTTCTGTTTGAAGATGGTTTTGTTAAACAGAAAGATTCAATTGATATACCAATACCATATTTCGGTGCAGATACAATTATTCCTGTTACTTGTCCGATATATCAACCTCCGTGGTATCAGCCAAATATCTTGATTCTTAAAACTGATGGTGGTATTTCCCTTGAATCAAGAAGTATATGCTCTATAACTGATTTAGCTGTTAAATCACTTCAGGAGTCCCTTCCTGCAATTCTGGCAAGAGTTGTTATAAGAGGTCTTGCAAAAGCAACCGCGGCAAAACAGATGTCTGACTCCATGGGTGGATGGGGATCGCTGGCTGCAACAATATATAATATTATAACAGAATCTGCAGACAGAAGAAGCTGGTTGAGTCTTCCCGATAATGCTCAGCTTATTAGAACCTATATTGCTCCCGGAAATCATGAGCTTAATTTTACAATAGGCTATGAATCAAGAAGTCATAATGTTGTTGTCAAACCAAATAAAATTACTATTGTTCGGGTTATTAAAACTAATGGCTTGATGTATATCAATACGCTGTATTAAAACGTGGGATGTGGTAAGATTTAAGAGAAATCGAGCTATGCTCGTTAGTGTATAGTTCAAAGTATAAATTCGTAACTTCTCAATAAGTCTTTGATCAACCGCTGAGCAAGATTATTGATATATAGCTGCAATATATTAAAAGTATGGGGGGATGTACAAGAAAA
>CAYTUX010000245.1:0-5372 GCA_964441455.1 uncultured Victivallales bacterium
CAACAAAAATAACACCAATGCGCGAAAGTGTAGTGCCTGTACCTTTGTAAGTACCTGAATATAAAAGCTTTATTTTTTAGCCCGCGGAAGTTGGGTTAGATAGAACAGAGTCTGATCCGCTCAAAAATACAGAGTTGCTGTTTGCAGAAGTATTATTACCAATAGAAAAGTGGTAGCTTGAGAAAACCTTACTTCCATCTGTAACTTCAAGACGGTTGCCTGAACTAAAACTGCGTTCACCAACGACAACAGACCCACCGCCATTGGTGACAACAAGAACAGCTCCGCCTGAAATTGTCGCAAAATTATCATTTCCAAAGTAACCCACATAAAAATTTTTGGCGCTTCGATTTTCAAGCACTGTGTCCGAACCGCTCATCATAAAGCGATTTGAATTTTGCCCGGTATTCTTTCCAAGATAAAATTGTCCACCAAAAATCATTTTGCCGCTGATTAAATGCAGCAATGCCGGATATGTGCTCTGCAGCAATACAGCATCACTAGTATTTGCAAGATAATACTCATTACCGGAACCAACATTGAGAGATAATGTTCCTCCTCCCGCAGTGAAATATAAGCCGTTGTTTGTTACAGACGAGCTGAAATCAACCGTATAATCATCCGACAGCGGAAAAAGTGCATAGTCCGATGAACCGGGAACTCCTGAATCCCAATTGCCGATTTCCGAAAATAGACCTCCATCTGAATTTGTCCAATTCATATTTGCTCCATAACTTATAGAAGCTACAGATAGAAGGAATACTATAACAAGTATATGCCTTCTAAGAAAACAACAGTTCTCTATCTCTCTCATTTTTTACTCCTCGTTTAACCTTTTATCAGCCATTTAATTAAAAAAAGTTTTTAATATAAACTTTTTTAACCATTATACTTTAACCATTAATAAATAATATCTCCATTTTTTCTGAAATTTATACTATACTTATTTTTTTGTCAAATAAAAAGTAATTTTTTTTTTGAACGATCAATATGATTGCTGATAATAAAAATCAGAGTAATTTTTTTTATATTAATTTCCGGACAACCTATCTATTCAAGTACAATTGTACCCCAATTTTTTGGTTCTAATTTCAATTCAAAAACAATATCATCAACCAGACCGGTCTGCTGGTTGGCCCAGAAAGTTCTAAGTCTTGTCCTGGTGCCTGAAGGATCTCCATGTGTTGCCCCGAAATCTGCAAGAAATTTCATGCCGGATTTAGGTTGAATTCCTATATCCTTCCATGGTATTGCAGCAATGACCTCATATTTGTTATTTCCGGTCTTAGTATATATCTGTGCATCTGTAATAATATCAACATAATCAACCACATACCCCTGAAGCACTCCACTGGAAAAAGTTCTTGGCTTTTTAATATCATTCTTGAACTTATAAATAACCGCAATGTTTTTGCCGTTAAAATTCGCTATTGATATACGAATGTCACCCTTTGCCGGATCATTGCGATTAGGATTAGCTTTAGAATCTGTAGCTATCTGAATATCTACAGTGTCTCCTGTAGAATAAAGCTGTGAAAAATCTTTGCCTCCATTTACCCACGGCGTTGAATCCGCTACGTTCCATTTACAATAGAGGTTTTCTGCATCATAAGCCAACCAGATAATAACCTCAGCCGCAGACTGTTTGGAAAATCTTATATGTTTTACTCCTCCAAAATCTCCACCGCTTTTATCCGAAACATTTATTGTCTTCTTTTTAACAACTGTTTCTCGTTTCGGGGCATAATCCTGAAGTATCTTTTCCCGTATCGCAAATGATTCTTTTGTATCTGCCTCGCTTATCTTTATCCCTTTGCCTGAAAGTTTTTCTGCATCATCAAGCCCGGATAACAGAACATTCCAGTTTCCGAATTTCCCTGCCTGAATATATGCTTTACCGTCATTTCCCTGAATTGCACTTCCGCCAAAGTCTTCTCCTCCGCTCCCGGATGGCAGATTTGTCAGGTCAACTCCAGGTGCTGCTTCTGAAGGCCACCTCCATTCAAACATATTACCATTGAAAATACGAGAAACATAAAAACCGGACGCACTCAAAAGATACCACTCTCCAAAATTTGCATTTATGATCCATGCATCGCCGATAATACCCGGAAAACGGAACGTTCCTATCGGATTAAATGCACCCCTTAAAAGTCCGGGCTCATATGTTGGAGCCTTGTGTGAACGGTGCACCTGAAAAAACGGATTAGGATAAGTCCAGAGAATCTTCCATGTCTTTGTGTCAACACATGCCCACTCATAATCAAAAGGATCTTTGAGTTCCTTGTTTTCTAAATTCAGCAACAGCTTACTACTGTCAATGTTGGGAAATACACTTGACATGCCCGCTACATATCTTTTGCTTATCTCTTCTGATACTGGCTTCATATTGTTTATATCATAAAAAGGGACACCATTGTTAAGCATTTTATCTGTTTTCCATATCATTAACTGTTTGTTTGTTATGTCATAAGGATAAAGTGTCAGATCATTCCCCATATTTAAACTCCAGGAATTGCTTCCCCAGATAGATAAGTGTCCTTTATATATCTGTATCTCATTATCAGAACGCTTGCCGTCTAAATTCAAATCACACCATACAACCGTCTCAGGCGAATCCTTACTATGATCCTTCCTATTACTGGTAATTTCAACAATAAGTCTGTATTCACCGGGAGCCGTACGCTCAAAAATCCGCATTGCCTGACCAAACCAGCCCAATGTAGCTGCAAGATAAAGACGTCCGTTTGAAGGTTGATAGAAGTTTGCATAACCGTGAAAAGTATTGTCAAAAACACCTACACATTCAGCTTTTCCGCTCTTCTCATCAAGTAACCATTCGCAGGCTTCTCCAATCATAACGTTCGGATCACGCGGACTTATTGCTCCTCCACCGGCTCCGTAGTGTGCTGTTCCAAAAAAGTCTTTAACAAGTTCGCCGTCTTCAAGATTCCAGACACTTACACGCTTGGGATGATTATAGGCTTCTGCAACCCATAATCTCGCACCATCTGGGGAAATTATCATACCTCTTGGATTGTACATACTGTCTGCACGCCATTTGCCTATCTTCGGTCTCCCTCCTTTTGTTCCATATCTTTTCAAAAGCTTTTTGTTATTAAGATTATAAACATTGACACACATCTGTGAGCCATTTTCACTGACGTATGCATGCTCTCCGGAAATCATTACCGAAACAGCCTTATCAAGCTTGTCAAGAATCTGCTTCTCTTTTCCTGACTTTAAGTCAACCTCAACAAGTTTTTCACCACCACTTATCACATACGCTCTGCTTCCTGCAACATCAATCGATACAGGCTCTTCACAAGCAATGTAACGCTCAAATTTTCCGGTTGCCGAATCCAGAATGTATATTCCCTGTTTCTGTCCGTCATCAGATGCCGTAAGATATATTTTTCCATTTGCCACATCAATTGACTTGAAGTAGTCCGGCATATCCTGAATATCTTTTTCTCCATACATTTCCTCAAGAGAAAGAATATGATCAGGTTGACCATCCCATTTTTTATATGAACCTTTCCAAGCGTCAACTCGGGAAATTATTATCTTTGCTCTTTTATCTTTACCTGCAGGTCTTGAACTATGTAAAACATAAACATTGTTTTCGTCTGCAGCAATATCCCATGGATCATAACCACCTGTTGTATTCTGCAATCCCCAAATGGTGTTGCCCTCCAGATCTGTACTTATAAGATGACGACCTCCTTCTGCACCACTACTTGAAAGAAATAACCTGCGTGAATTTGCTTCAATATCAGATGGAACACCATGATCACCAAGCCAGTGGTCGTTTGCATCTCCAATCCATGGAACTCTCCCGCCGTAACCGGCCTGCCCACGATAGGTCAAACGGGCTCCTTTGTGAATTATAGCTTCCCATGAATAATCTCCGGATGACACCGGATGACCTGGAAAACGATATGAAAAGTCGGTCAATCCATCCCACTCAACTGTATGCGTTCCTTTACTATACCGCTCCCAGTTCAACAGATGCCTTACAATATCACCTTTGCTGTTAAGAATGTTTAAAGAAATGTAGCCGTCATAAGGCATGTCAAACTCAATATTTTCGTATCCTGTCAAAGTAAAACGCTGTACAAGATCACTGAAATCTGCAAAAGGTACACCTTCTTTCATCTCAACAGAAAATGTTCTGCCATCACTAAGTCTGACAGGATCAGGCTTCAAACCTTTGACATCCTTCTTTTCCAAAAGAATGCCCTCTCCCCATGAACTATAGGTACAGTAAGTAAAAATTCTGTCAATTTTTTCCGCTTTTTCATTAAAAATGCCCTTAGTTGTAATTCTTCCGAACTGCCCGGCTGTAAAGTTTGGCTCAACTGTAAACCTGAAACTCTCACCGGGTTTTGGTGCTTTGCCTGCGGCACTCAATAGTTTCCACGGAATTCGTACCTCCTGATCATACCCTGAACCATCTTCTGATACAAAAAACTCCATCTCAACTCCCTCATTCTGACTGTCAAGAAGTTTTGGCAGCTCATTCCAATGAAACTGTCCGGCTTTCCCTGGAGATTCACGGCTCATAACATAAGTTTCTGAATTGTCTTTCCATAAATCCCAATATGTTGCACACTTATCATTTTCCGAATCAGGAAATAAAATAAATCTCACCTGCAGACAATCTCCATTAAAACCATGTGCACCCTTTTTTTCATAATTGTTCAAAGGTGTTTCATCCCTCCATCTCGCAAGTATATAAACATATTCACTGTCATACATCCCGTAAATCCAAACAGAAAAACGATCTCTAAGATTCTCAACATCATTACAAACAAATACTCCACCCGACAAATTCCAATCATCAATATGTCCATCAATAACCAGTGGTTTTTCCGTCGGTATAAATCGAAGTCTGTAGTTTTCTGTCTCTGTTGCTCCAACAAAAAACAGTACGCATAAAAAACATACTGCAATAAGCTTTTTTTTCATTTTCTTTATTCCTTTGTTTTTAATTTACAGAAATTTTATTTCAAATTTCATTATTATAATTTAACTATTAATTGATCAGTCTCTATTCAAAAGTTGAATAAATAATAACCTGACAAATAACCGCTGTTTTATTAAACTTTTTCAATTTTTAAGAAAATTTATACTATCTTTACAGCTTTGTCAAATAAAAAGTAAAAAAATTTCCATTTTTTTTCGTTTTTTATATAAACAGGAAAAATTGCCTGATATTAATTTGATTCTTCGTAAATTATAAAACGCAATGCTGCGGTCGAAACACAAGCAAAGCAAAGTCAGATATCTTGATCCAGCGGAAGTTCAAGTGTCACATGTTTTAGACTTTTGTAGACAGCGAGGACGTATTAGCTCCTCCCCTTGCCAAG
>CAYTUX010000246.1:0-7903 GCA_964441455.1 uncultured Victivallales bacterium
TACTTATAAGACTAAATAAAATAATACCTATACTTAATAGGCTTAGAAATAGTTCGTTTTTAAATATATTGTCTTTAGCTTTGCTTAAGGGATATGTGATTGAAAGCATTGCTGCAAACCACATTACAGGGAATGAAAAAATGCTTATAAATCCACCAAGTGGAATAAATTGTGTTAAGTTCTTGTATGCAACTTCTATCATACATATCATAAGTCCAAGCCATATAGCTTTAATATGTTTTTGTTGAATATCTAATTTAAGAGCTAGAGAAATAGTCGACAGATAACATGCTCCAGCTAGAACAACCGGTAATGCTGCTGACAAACCACCTGTACCTCCTATTGATCCTGCACCAGGTCTGTCGTATATGAACCTCGCTACAGACCACATAAAAAATAGTAACATAGCTTTGCTTGAGAACCCCTCAAAAACTCTTTTATCTAATTGTTTATTAATAGTAACACCCGCAATAACAAGGAACAAAAGCCCCGTGTTTATTACATAGTTAAATGATAATGCATCTAAAAGAGGTAAAGGTATTTGTGATGTAGGTATTATTGCTATTAATCCAATAATAACCCAGTATTCCTGTAACCAAATAATAATTATCAACACTATTGGTAGAAGTATGACTCCTAAGTAGATTAATTTTGTAATAATGAAATCATAACTGAGAAGTTTTGCCGTGAGAAGCAGAATTATAATTGTGTATATTGATGATAATATTAGTGTTAAAATTGAAAAGTTCATTTATTCCTTATTCCTAATGTAATTTTTTGAATTCATAAGTATTCTCTTGCATTGTAGAAATCATGACTGATATTGTAAAATATCTCCACCATTAGTTAACATTTTACCTGATTTAGAAATAAAAAACAGCAGCCAGCCCCTGTACGTAATATTTTTAATTCGTCTTTTTCTATTTGTTGAGCAAATATAATAAATCTAAAGTATATATTAATTGTTGTAAAAATAAAAGCAAATAACAGCGTGGCCACCTCTGAAAAAGGAGTTAGCAAGCCTAGTTTTTTATTATCTTTAAGTTTATACATACCCCAGAATATCCATGGTGTCCAGATTAACCCTCCAGCCCAAAGATGATATAGCCTTGTAGAAAAAAATGTGCTGAATGCAAATGATATAGCTCCAAGTAATGCTAGTCCAAAACTGTATCTTCTGTCTCTCAAAAATAGAAACATTCCAATTAAGGCAATTAAATATTGACCTGTGATGCCTATATGCCATGCTGTCCAAAATGGTAAAAATCTAAAAAGCTGCATACGCCATGAGAATCCAACCGACATTGTATTAGCGTAAGCAGGAGTTCCACAATATTTAAGATAATTCCAACCATAGAAATTTTCATTTCTATAACTCTGATACATGTGATTCATATATGGATAGTACTGTTCTGGAAAGTCTGTGACAGTATAATTATCTACTTGAGTAAGATTATTAGTATTTACCCAAGGTTCATAAAGATTTACTACAATATCTAAAGGAGCACATATCTTTTTTTGGAATATTACTGGAAAGAAAAATATTATTGTAGATGTTATTATTACTAACATTGCCAACAGTAATTTATAATTTTTATTCTTTTGTTTTAAGTTCATATTCATAAGTTATTGTATTTTAATAATGTTCCAGTTTTCTAAACCATCACTCATCCGTGAAACATGTTTTGTTCTATAAACTATAGTTCCTTCTGTTTGTTTGAGAAGACACATAGTAGAATTTAGTGCATTATGTGGTTGGTGAACTATTATGTAATTTATGTTCATATTTAATAATGTTTCTTTGTCGATATTATAAGTAAGAGGTATAATCTCTATGTTTTGATTACATAATCTTGCAAATGGTATTGCTGAATTGACTATTATACCTACTTTATCTTCACTTTCAGGAATATAATCCATTATATAACCAATATTAATTCGTTGACTATATAGATTATATTGGCTAAGTTGTTTTTCTAGTGCAGGAAGGGTAGTGTTTTTAATGATAAATTTAACAGGCCACAATGGTTTGGCTGGATTAATTATAATTATTAGTAAGCCTGCAAAAAAACATATAGTTCCGTAGATTTGCAGTTTGCGTAGTTTTAATGACATTAAACCGCCCATTGCTAAAGGAAGCATCAGTAAGAAAAAGCCAATAAAAGAACGCCCTGCTGTCGTTGCGCGTGTTATTATCAGTGATATTAACAGGCATATAAAACTTCCTATACAAATAATCTTTAGTTTGCGATTTTTAGTTTTAGGCAATATAAATCCGACTATCATAGCTGTCATAGCCAAAAGTCCAAGAGATGCGTGTTCGGCAATAACTATTAGGTATACTTTTACAGATTCAAGACCTTTATTCTGAAGAAAATCATATTTGCGGATAACTTTTTGTCCTTGAGCAGTAATATTGCCTGCTATAGGATTAACAGGTATTGCAAACAGCTGATTAACAAGAGTTACACTTACTAGCATTAGAGATTTTTTCTGCTTTGTTGTTTTCGGTTCATTATGGCTTTGATTGGACTCGTTACCTGTATCAATCTTTGGGTGCATAAAGCTACCATTAACAAAGTAATTGTAGCCCATTGTTGGTACAGGAGAGCAGAGTAAGAGTAATGGCATTAATAAAATTAATACATATGTTTTATATTCTTTTAGTTCAATACTTTTTGCAATAACTCCGGCAATCCATAGTGGTGTCAGAGTGAGGTATTGAGGTTTTATTCCGCAACACAATGCAAATGCAAATGCACTATAAATAATAGAATATTTCGACTTTTCAATTAACAGCAAAGTCGAAATCATCAAAAACGCACAACAGATTAATACATTATCATTTGTTGAAGCCTGCATAACTATAACTGGTGCACTCATAAAAATCAGTAAAATCCAACTAAGTTTTTTACTGTTTCCGTATGCCAAACAACAAATTTGCTTTAAAGTACTCCAAATAATAATAAAACTTATAAGGTTAGGAATTGCAAGTCCTCTCTCACCAAAAAGCTGAAAGAATGGTAATATGAAAAATGGATATACGTAAGGCATTTGGTTTATACGCATATCCACATTAGGAACAGACCATGGTCTTCCTTTTTGCATCCAAAAAAGAATTTGTGGTAACCTATAGCAGTATGTATCATGAAAACAATGAGCTCCAGCAGCAGCTGAAATACAGCAAAGAAGAAATAGTATGGCTATTAATTTATTCTCTTTTATCTCCGAAAGCTGTAACGTTGTTTTCTTTTTATAGATACGATATATTATCCACACTATGCATAATATGATTGCAACCCAACCTCCAGTCTTCATCATAGAGAACATACTGAATATTGAGACTGCCAAAATTGTTAAGACCGTAAGTTCTACAAATAGCTTAAAAAAAAATGTATTATCACTTTTCATGACTTCTTTTCCATAATATTTTGAGAGTATTTAAATTTTAATATGGCAAATACAAAGATATTCATCACTTGAATAGCAATATAGTATAGACCAAATATCTCAACTAAAATATAATATAGAATCCAATCTGCCAACCTGAAGAATAGGATTCCACTTAGAAACTGAAAAAATTGTTTTGTTATGGTCGAATGGTTACTTTTCTTGAACACAAAAAATTTGCACATGAAAAAATTAATTGAAACTTGTAAAATCAAGACTAGTGCATATGCTAATGGTTTGTTCCAGACAAGCGTCTCTACTAAATAGCTGTTTAATAAAAGAGCAATGGCAAATGATGGAAGTCCAACTATTAAAAATTTGAAAAGTTTAATGCCGTCTTTGTATAAAGGGTGCTTCTGTATTTTTTGAAATGGTTCTTTATTTGTCATTTTTGTCCATAGCATATCTGTTTAGAAATAGATTTTCTTCCGTTAAACGTCTTTGGGCGTTCATTATTTCTCCAATGATTGCTAATGCAATAAAGACGATACTTGCTATTGAGCATACTGCAAGCAGAATTAGTGATGGGAGGTAAGTTCTTGTTGGATCAGGGTTGGCTGACCAATATACCAGATAAATAAAACGAAAGCCGATTCCCAAAGATAGCAGAATAAATGGTGTTGCTGTAGTTAAGAAGAATCTTCCCGGGCGGTACAGAATAAACATCATAAGCATTGTTCCTCCGGATTTTTTAATATATTGAGGTATACTTTTAAAGAGTCTTGATTCTCGTGTTTTAGGGTTGACCTTTATGTCTACAGATACAACTCTCAATCCAATATTCCCGGCCTGAATCAAGGTTTCCATACAATAAGAAAACCTGGAATGAATAAAAATCCGCTGGCACGTTTCTCTTGAAAAGGCCCTGAATCTTGAAGCAGCATCACGCACTTCTGTCTTTGAAATTTGCCTTAATGTCCAACTTCCAAGAAGTTGTAATATTTTTTTAACAGGATTAAATTCAGGGTGATTCTTTATTGGTCTGCAACCAATTACAAGGTCGGCCTTAGAATCTATTATCGGCTTAACCAGTTTAGGGATGTCTCCACCATAATATTGGTTGTCAGCATCTGTATTAACTAATATATCAGCACCTTGCTGTAAAGCATACTGACTTCCTTTTCTGAAAGCAGTCGCAAGTCCGCAGTTTGAACCTAATGATAATATATGATGGACACCACACTCTGTTGCAACCTCAACTGTTTTGTCTGTAGAACCATCGTCTACAACTAAAATCTCAATTAAATCAACACCTTCAATTTCTTTTGGAATATCTGAAATAGTTTCTTTTAGAGTTGTTTCTTCGTTAAAGCACGGAATCTGGATAATTAGTTTCATCTTTGTCTCCTATATACAGTCTGAATTTCAATCTCACCATCTTTTTCAGTCATTTTTTCTTTTATTATCACACTCGTACACGTTTTTGTCAAATCTTCTTTGTTGAAAGAATCTGCACTTGCCACATGTCTTTTAGACGATCTTGAAGCACGTCTGAATTTCATGTTTTTACAAATGTTAAATATGTCAACTACTAAAACTTCATTGTCGTCAAATTTGATTGTCCTCGCAAATTTATATGGAGAGCTGTCCTGTTTTTTGAAAATCAATTTGTTTTTAAGAACACTTATTATTCTGCTTCCCAATGTTATACTTAGCACTCTAAGTACAAAGTGTTTGAATGGTGTGCTATGATTATCTTTGTGTGGGGTCATGTACCCTGAAATATGGATAGTGTTATCTTTTATGTCTATGTTCCAGAAATCTGCCCACCAGTGTGAAACCCATCGCTGCTCATCGTCTTCAATAACCCAGCCGAAATCTACAGCCTTTTTGTCATCAAAGAACATGGTGGTGATGCCACCTTTTTTGCCGGATACAAGAGCATATATATTATTGCTGTTAACAAAGTAATGTCCTGTTTCGTTAATAAACTTCGTTTCTGTTACTGTTTCATCTGCTTCGCTTGCGTCTAACTTTTCAAGCAGTGGAACTGCTCTAATAATTGAGTGCCCTATGTAGTGGCAATAGTATCTGTCATCAATTGCATTAAGAAAATGATTTTTATCTTTTAAATCTTTATATACTTTTTTTAAAATATTTGAAGCAGTTCTTGAATAATCTTTTTCGTTTAGAAACCTTGTAATCCCATAAGGTACAATATAGTCTGTGTTCCTTGCATTGTGCATTCCTGCTCCTATTGTCGGAAAATTCACGAAAGTAGATATGAATTCAAGACCTTTTGCTGCTGATCTTTTGAATTTATCATCTCCTGTTGCATCATATGCGTCCCAAAGACAATCCATTGTTACAGATAAATATCCTAAATCCGGTCCACCATATTCCATATACCATCCTTCGTCGTGTTGGCAGGCTAGTGTTTTTTCGCATATAGACTGAAATGAATTTTCCTCAATCAACTCTGGTGCAATTTTTCTTATCCAGCATAATGCAGCCATTCCCGCGACCTGCTGATTCGTAGCTTTTCCTTCAAAGCGATTTAAAAGTTGTTTGGCAGCTCTTCTTAGTCCAGATTCAATTTCTGTTAAAGTAACAACATTAGCCTCTACAAGTTTTACAACAGCAAGTGTTGAGAAAGCCAAAGGTGGATATCCTTTTTCGCATGGATAATACTCCTCAAAAGCATGGAATTTTTGTGCCCTTTTGTTCCAGAACAGAGCAGATGCCCTTGCTAAATCACGCAATGTCTCTTTTTCTTCAGAAGCAATTGGCAGAATTTCTGTTGCACAAAATATTGCATACCCGGCTTGCTGAAGAATGATTGATGAAAAATCTCTAATCTTGTAGTGCCACCAGTTTCTGTCGCAGGAACCATATTCTGTGGATTCTCGGTCTCTACACACTTGTGTAAGTATTCTTGCTAGTAATTTTGTGCTAAATTGTTCTAATTCTTTTTTTATCATAATCAGTTTTTAATTGCGAATTTTTACATCAAAATTTGCCAATCCCTTACGTTTGGTTGGTCTGCTGGCTTTTTTCCAACCTAACCTTAGTTTGTTGAATATTGGTCCGATAATTGATTCTGGAACTTTAGATACGACATATCGTGCACATTTAGTTTTGCCAATTGCAAACAATGTGCTTATAACTATTTCAACCATTATTCTTGAAAGAGGGATGTTTGCCGGTTGGTAACCGTAGTCGGGTGCCATTCTTCCTGTTTTTCTCCGCCACTGGTTTCGAAGCCACCCTCCTCTTTTTTTGAAGTCTATCATATGACCATGCATATCGGAAGCTTTAAGTTCTTCAACATGCGTTAAATTTAGTAAGTCTTTTGATTGCATTTGATTTATAATATCATTTATATCTTTTGTTCTAGTGACAACAATGGAGTGACCTGCACCCTCAGACTCAAACACTGGAGACCATGCATCACCGACTGCCAAATCCGCAAATTCATTTGCAAAGTCCATGCTCTGAAGACTTGTTTGTGTCACAAAAAATGGAATTAAAAAGTTGTAATATACTTTTGGTGTTTTTACAATCTCACCACTTGTTGTTTTAATTTCCAGATATCCGGGCCATTCACCTGCTCGCCATTTTAAACTGGTTATCTCATCATCTTTTTTTATACCTTTTGAACTTAAGAAACAACGAATTGGGACGGTCTCATATTTGATTTGCAGTGCCGGCTGGAAACTATTATGCTGTAGAACTCTTAGAGCTGCAGACTGTTCCGGCAGGCAGATCATGGCATATTGTTTGTCTTTTTCAATCTCTTTTAAAGCATCTAACATGGAGACAGGTATATAGACGGACTGTGCACATTCAATGATCTTTTCTTTTGTCTTTGCAATAAAATAACCCGCATTTTCCGCTTTGTCTATCCCTTGTTTGGCAAGAATTACTGCATCAATCTTTCCTGTTTCAAGAAGATATATTAAAGTTTGTGTTATCACTCCGCCTGATGCCCCTTTTCCTCTGACTTCTGGAATGGCTGAGTACCCGGTATAGACTTCTTCAATATGACCTGTTAACCAATTTTCCGGAAGTTTTCCAAATTGTTGCTTATAGAGTTCGGGATAGTTTGCCCCTAACCCGGAACATACTTTATCAATATAATCGGGCAAAGATGTTTCATCTGTAAAACTTGGTATAGGTCCATTGTCTGTTAAAATCATCTGTGATGTTTGTGATGCGTCAGCTGCCACACAGGCTCCACATCCTGTGCATATACCTGCTTCTATAACTTTATTGAGTCTATGTGTTGCCTTCATAATGCCCTTTGAAGATTTTTAGAGAAAAGTATACAGATACAGGAATTGATATTAACATTTGTGTGATAACAGTTCCCCATACAGGTCCGGAAATACCTATCTTATTTACTAGCAATATTGAGACTAAAAGGTTTGTTATTCCGGCAATAACCGAAATCACTGCTCTGGTTCCTAAATTTATGTTTGCACCGTTTAACAACATTGCAATTGGGCCTATA
>CAYTUX010000247.1:0-2807 GCA_964441455.1 uncultured Victivallales bacterium
GGAAAACGGGAGAAATACCCCTCCGTCACGCTTCGCGCGACACCTCCCCTTAGCAGGGGGAGGAGCTAATACGTCCTCGCTGTCCACAAAAGTCTAAAATTCTGATGCGGTAGTAGCCGGGGCTTTCCGGCACCGGTGATTTATTATATCATTCTTGTCGCCTTTTTCAACCATTTTGCAACAGGTTCTTTTAGGAATGGGGAAAGTCTGTTATATGTTTCTTTATGATAGTTGTTTAACCATTTAATTTCATCTTTAGTGAGCATGTCGATATTTATGGCATCAAGTTCAAAAGGAAAAAAGTTCAGAGTTTCAAAAGCAAGGTAATCACCTTGTTTAATTGTTACCGTCATGTTTTCAAGTCGAATTCCAAATTCATTTTCCTTATAGAATCCGGGTTCAATAGTTGTAACAACACCTTCATCTGAAAACTTGTATGATGATTTTGGAGATATATTGTTCGGTCCTTCGTGAACAGACAGGCAGTAACCTACACCATGCCCTGCTCCGTGACCAAAATCCATATAATTATTCCAATGCTTAATTCTGGCAAAAGTATCAAGCTGTATACCGGAAGTTCCGACTGGAAATATTGCATCTGCAAGATTTATATGAGATTTAAGAACTATTGTATAGGCATGTTTTTCATTTTGAGTCAGTTGTCCGAGAGCAATAGTTCTTGTTGAGTCTGTAGTTCCGTGAATATATTGAGTCCCGGTGTCAATCACTATAAATGATTTTGTTTTAAGATTTTTTGAATGTTTTCCCGGAGTGTAATGTACAATTGCACCATTCTCCTTGTAGGCACTTATTGTTTCAAAACTCTCTTCTAAAAATCCATCTTCTCTGGATTTTAGTTTGAGCAACTCTTCAGAGATATTCTTTTCGGTTAATTTTTCGTTACAGATTCTTTCTTCCAGATTATAAATAAGATTGCAAAGAGCAATACTATCTTTATGTAGAGCTTTTTTAATTCCTGCAATTTCGGTTCTATTTTTAATTGACTTAAGCTTATCTAAAGGAGAGATATCATTACTTTCCAATAAACATCCCCTTTTTTTCAAAATTTCATATACTTTTGCATTCATTGTTTTGCTGTCAATTAGAATTTTAAATTTTTCAGTTACTTCAAAACTATCTATATAAGTATAAAATTCATCATAGTTTTTGATCTCTATATTGTTGTTTTCTAATTTATGAACAATATTTTCGGACAATTTATTTATATCAACAAACAGAACTGTTTTGTTTTCAGTAATAAACATATATGATAAAAACAGAGGAGTATATTTAATATCTGCTCCTCTAAGATTTAAAAGCCAGCATATTTGGCTTAAAGATGTAACTATATGTGCGTCAATCTCTTCATTTTCAAAGATTTTCTGTGACAGAAGTTTAAGTTTTATTTGTGAGGTTACTTCAATATCAGGAAGTTGGAATATTGGTTTAGCAGGTAGGGTAGGTCTGTTATCCCATACTTTTGAGACTATATCAAAAGGAACAAGTTCAATGTGAGTCTTAAATAGTTTACTCTTTAAATCTTCAAATCTGGTATAAGAGATTAATTCTGAATTGATGGATATTTTTCTTTGACCGTCTAAGTGATTGTTCAGCCAATTTTCAATTGCCGGTGTTTTGTCAAGACCATCTTTCATTACATATATTCCGGAATCTTGTAACTCTTTTTCTGCTTGAATATAATATCTGGAGTCGATCCATAGAGCTGCTGATGTCATTGTAACAACCAGCACACCTGAACTTCCTGTGAAACCGCTAGCCCATTCTCTTATTTTGTAATAATCAGAAACATATTCGCTGCAATGCGGGTCGCCTGTTGGTATTATACAGCCATTTAAGTTTTCTTTGTCTAGTGTGTTTCTTATTTTTGTTAATCTTTTATTCATGTTATGAAGTTAAAAAAGTTTTAATTATTCAAGTGAAAGTTAAAATAAAGTATTTTAGTACAGATCAAACTGATTTAAACTGATTAATAATCTTTATAACTTATTTTTTTACAAGTTCTGTTATTCTAGGATCTTTAATTGCAATTTCTTCGTCTGTGAGTCCATCCAGTTCATGTGGAAAGACAATCCACTTGTCTGTTTTCTGGAGGTAGAAGTCCGGTACGATATCCGTGAGATTATTGGCAGGTTTATACAAAACAGTTGCTAGTAGCACCTTTTTAACGTATGGAGCAAGCATTTTTTTTATAGTTGAGAGAGTTGAACCGGTATCAAAAACATCATCAACTATAAGCAGAGTCATGTCAGGATTTAGAACATTGTCTACTAATGGTTGTATAGATTCAACAAATGGTTCATGCAGCACCTTTTCAAGAGCACTATATGAAGAAGCTTTAATTGCTGTGTGAAAAGTTTCTATACCTAATTTAAAAAGAATTTCATGTACAGCCACTCCAACCGGGGTGCCGCCTCGCCATATGGCAATTAAACCATCAGGAGTAACTCCTGAATCATATATTTTTCGTCCAAGCTTAAATGATAGGTATATTAATTCAGTTCCTGATATATATAATTTTTCCATTGTTTGCCCTTTTTTAAAGTGGAGCTTCGGCATATACAAATTGACTGTAATTCTATAATTTTGAAAGCAATTGTAAGATTATATTTTATTTTGCTCAAAAAGTCCAATCAATTTGATACCGGAAGTTGGATATCCCTGTTTTTCTGGTTGGATGCCCTTTTCGGTCGGCGGCCCAGCTACTAACAGATCAGAAAAACAATCCTATATAAAACTCCAATGTAAAGTTAATAGCTGGGCAACCCTCCCAATGTGCAGACTAATAT
>CAYTUX010000248.1:0-12189 GCA_964441455.1 uncultured Victivallales bacterium
CTGAATTTCCGGGGAATAGACCATCTTCAATTTCTCACGCTGTGCAATATAGTATAGGATATCTTCTTCCACATACATAAAGGTCTTGTCATACAGTCCATTGAATTTGCTCACATATTCAGGCGAAAAAATCAGGCATGCCCCATATAGTTTTACCCCTTCCTGTATGTCCCTCCAATATATATCTTCAGCAAAATTCTTTTTATATTTTATCAGTCCTAAAACAAACTGAATAGTTTTTGTTATTGGCTCATAAAGATTCAGATGAGTAAGAATCAAGCAAGTCTTATAAAAAATTATATTTGACTTAACATTCTGGAGATTCACTTTTTGATGAGGATTCTGATGTTCTCCATCATCCATAGACAGGATATCCGGACCGAGAATTGCACAACGTGTCTTTTCATAAATATATATAACTTTATTCAGAAACTCTTTCTGCTTAATAATGGTGTCATTATTCAACAAAATAATAAAATCAGCTTTAAGTATTTTCTTAGCATACTGAAATCCCACATTATTGCCCTTTGCAAATCCAAGATTCTCCTCCGTCTGCATAACATGCACAACATCATTGTTGGAAAATTCCTTTTGCAGAATATCATAATCATCACCGGGACTTCCATTTTCAACAACAACAATCTCATATTTCGAATAACGCTCATTCTTTAAAATCGATTCTACACAGTCAATCGTGTCATCAACTATCTTATAATGTAATATAACAAATACAATCTTCACTGTTTTACCTAAAATATTTTTCACTGTTCACCAATTTCAACAACAGCTCTGATTCGTATAAAGCCATTACTTCTCATAGGAATAGATGCTTTCCATTTTTCCCTATCAGCAGTCTCTGAAATTTTCAGATTTACAAGTCCAAAATCTTTTCTCCATTCATCATCACTTAAGGAATACTTCCACTCCGGAACAATCTCAGCATCCGATGTTTTTGACTTGTAATAAATGACATCAAATGAATTAGAAGATAAGTCATAATAAAAAACATTGGTTACATTATAAAAAATAATAGGATCCAGTCCTGAAGCATATTTCCAGATGTTTTCGATACCATCACCTGCAGGATCACCATCCCAACTACGATTAGGTTGAGAAACATTCCAGTCTGACAGCCATATATCAAAACAAGATCCAAAATATCTAAGCTTTGGATAATCACTCATATACCAGATATTATCAAAGTTCCATCCTGAATCTGTGAATGTGGCTTGCATCTGCATCTCGGCTGTTGTTTTGCCAATACCACCGGAATCACCAGTTCTTCCAGAGGTCTGAACATCCCAGAAACTGTCACTGATTGTACCACCATTTTCAAGTCCGCATAAACCACCCACATAAGAATCTCCAATGACACTGCCGGTTGAATAACAATTGTTGATACTGCCTCCGGTGTTATTAAGTCCGTTAAAACCACCGACATTAATTGTTCCTTCAACCAACCCCATGGAATAACAATCATTCACACTACTGATATTTACACCGATGAATCCACCGACATTTCTTGTACCATTCACGCTCCCTGCAGAGTAACAGTTATCAATGCTGCCATCTCTGTTTTGAGCACAAAAACCGCCAACACCTGTGTCGCCAAATACATTAACAGACGAATAGCAGTTGCTTATTACCCCCGCATTAACACCACACAGACCACCTGCTCGTCCGCTCGAGTTAACAGTCCCTGTTGAGTGACACTGGGCAACATTCCCACTATCATTATATCCGCATAGTACACCTATATCACCTGCGCCTGAAACTATGGTTGCATTCTCAACTGCCAGATCTTGAATTGTTGCTCCGTTAATATAGCCGAACAGACCAAGATAATCACTATCAGCACCGTTAGTATCTATAATCAGATTAATAATTTTATGACCATCACCATAAAAAACACCTGTAAATGGAATACCTGAACTTGGAGCAATAACTGCTTTACTGAAAGTTTCTCCCGACAAGTCAATGTCAGCTGTCATTGTGAAGTACTTGTCATAATCATCTTTTGAATCTGCAATTTGCAGGAAATCATCCTTACAGGATATCAGATACGGCTCTACATAAGTTCCTACTCCACCAGAGTACCCTATACGCAATGCTGTTAATGTGACATTTGCCTCTGGCATAGTAAAAGTTGTATTTGTTAATGTCACATCCGCGAGATTATTGCTGTAAATCAACGGTTCCACGATCCAACTACTAAATTCATAGCCAGGTTTAGAGATATAGCCAACAGCAACCACATCGCCTTCCGCATAAGAACCGGAGCAACTTCCATTTTCAACTGTTAACAGGAACTTAATGCTCTCATCCTGCCATTGCAGTATAGAGTATCCATTCATATACCACTTAGTTGTAAAGTCCCAGTTCTCATAAGTGGTTTGAAGCTGCATTTCTGCATCTGTTTTACCAACACCACCCGCACTGTTCGTAATACCAGCCAAATTTATATTCCAATAACATGACGAGAAAGTAGCATCTTCCTCTGACCCAGTAAAACCTCCTATATATTCAGTACCGCTTACATTGCCGGAGGAATAGCAATAACTTACGTCTCCATAATAGAAACGACCACAAAAACCTCCAATATAATCTACACCTGCAACCGAAGATTCTGAATATGAATTGTTTACAGTACCATAACCTGTATGCCCCAGAAAACCTCCAACATAACGAGATCCTGAAACAGTTCCGGCAGAACTGTTCTCGTCCAAAATTCCTTTATAATTAGACCCGAGAAAACCACCAGTAAAATCACCTCCGGTAACAATGGAATCAGATTTATTTTCTCTAATATCTCCCATATAATTACGACCACAGAAACCTCCTGTATAGTCAAGTCCAGTTATAATAACCTTTGAACTACAGTTCTTAATACTTCCATAATTATTGTGACCTGTTAATCCGCCAACATACTGCGTTCCATTTACATTACCATCGGAATTACAATTTCGGATACTACCACCATCGTTTTGACCACAAACTCCTCCAACAAAAAAAGCTCCGTTAATATCAAAGAAGCTGACATCTAACGACTCAATAATACCACCATCAAGCACGCTAAAGAGACCAACATAATCATTGCTGCATTGAATAATAAAATTACTCACAGTATGCCCCTGACCATTAAAATTACCTTCAAAACGTCTATTAATAACTGAAGCATCAAAAGTCTTACCACCAAGATCTATATTTGTATTCAATATATAATACCCATCATTTAAACCTTCGTTATTGGAAAATTCGTTCAAATCTTCAATACTGGCAATAATATAAGGATTATACATTGTGCCATCTCCGGAAAGAGTTGTTGTGAATATATGATTATAATACTCTTGAGCAATCATATTATAACCGGTTCTGGTCGGATGCAGTCCATCAATATAAAGACTTGAATCCCTGTACCCCATAACAGCTTCAATATCTGCAATTTCAATTCCGTATTGACTGCCCATATCTCTTATATCATCATTAAGCTGTTGAACAACCCATGCCTCGTAAGTTGTGAAATTTGGAACTAGCGGTAGAGTTCCTAAAACAACGTCAGCACCATAATATTGTGCTGTTCGAACAATTGTTTCAAGGTTATCTAGTATAGTGGAATTAGGAATTCCAATCTTTGAATCATTCAATCCATATAAAACTAAAACATAATGAGGATAATATGTTTTCATATAAGAATTAATATTTGCCGCACCATCCGAAGCATACGAATGACTCACGCCAAGATTAACAACATTTATTCCTGAAAGCATATTTTCAAGTCGTTCCGGCCAGGGATCATAATCAACTGGCTTGGAGCCGGATGTCACCCCACACCCAACTGCAATATAAACATCAGAATTTAATCCATTAAGTGAATAATCAAAAACACTTCTTTCATCAGACAAAGAAAGATTCCCATCAGACTTTGATATACCAAATAAATTCGATACTATCATAAACAGCATATAAGCATATATTAAATTGTTCTTTACTATTTCAAACATATTAAATTATTTCATTATTCAGGAGATCTGAGTTAAGTCAAATTCACAGAACATCATTTATCCCAACAGTTTCTAATTGTTATAATTATATTATAACGTGCTTAAAGATACAATTCTTTTATATAGCCTTCAAAAACAGATAGTATCTCAGATAAAAAAATATCCTGACCAATGAATAGTACTTTTCGTTTCTGAAAGGTTCAACCTAGATTCGGCAGTTGATGTGAATACAAATGTGCAATGCTTTTGTTTGCAATGGTTTGAACATGGGTGAAGGTGCACCTGTAAGGTGCATCTAATTCCATGCACAAGCCGTTGCGGGCAAAATGATTGTGCATATGTGCCGCACTCAACTGCCGAATTTAGGTTCAACAGTCTTGTCAATAACTTTTTAATAATTCTATACACTGAATTAGTTAGCAAAAAATAACTTATCAGACAAGTACTACTTTTTTAAAAAAAGAAAAAAAACAGAAAAAAATCTTAGTTTTATCTGATATCAGAAAAAATTATTATACTATTTCTTGACAATTTTATAAAGTTTTTCAATTAATTACTTAGCCTGATTTATTCATAAATTTCGTTACGAGATAGCTTAGAGTGCTTGAGTTCAATGGGATAGCGAAAAATAATGGGTGATGGTTTATAAACATAAATCAAAATCATTATTTAAGCTATCTCTTTGAAATTGAGTGCTATAAGCTATTGCAGTAGTAATTTCATGAATAATTCAGGTTAGGCATCATACAAAGTTCCCAGCCTTTTTTTCAATTGGATGGCGCCTGCAAACATGCTTTCTGCGTTCAGATCATCAACAACAACACCATATTTGTATTTTGATGTTCGTTCCCCCTGTGCTCCTGTATTAAACGAGACTACAGGATATTCCAACATCATCAGTTCCTGCAGAACATAACAAAATGTTTCCGGAATCAATGAAGTTAATGCACATATTTTCACATCATGCTTTTTCAGCAATTCCGGCAACTGACTATGCTCATAATAGCCTGTAACTTCAACATTATTTAATTGTAAAGTCTTTTTCTGATATGCATTAACAACATGCCCAATAATAATAAATTTCGAACCAGGATGTTTTTTCGCCATTTCCAATACAATCTCAATACCTTTAATTTTATTCTTAGCACCGACTATACCAATTGTTAAAGGTCTGGATGATTTGTACTCATACTTTTGATCATAATTAACTTCTATTAATGGCTTATGTGGTTCAACAAAAACATTGCTGCCTGCAAAAGAAAAGAAATGTTCTGCAATTTTTCTTGATGACTCTGAAAAAAATACTATCCTGGTTGATTTATCAAAAATCTGCTGCCATTGTTTTCTTCTATTTATAAGCCTTTTACTATAAACGGATTTATTATCTATATAATTCATCCCCTCCTCTGAACTATTCCGGCATATAACATCAAGAGGGCAGATAAAATTAAAATCGTGAAACAATACATCAATATCACCCTCATAATAATAAAGATAATGCATTATTACAGCCATCTGTTTTTTATTATAACCACACAAATTATTTAATATAATTGAGGATGCATGGTAGGTCATTAAAAGAACAATAGAATCTATCTCTACCTTAAGTTTCTTTTTATTATTTGTATAAAAGGTTAGAACAGCTTTTTCTGACCTTTTCACATAACACGGAGTTACAACTGCAACATTATTCTTTTTGGTGCATTCAGGCAAAAGAACCTTTTCCAAATATGCATCTGCTCCACCTCCCTGTCCATGGTCAAAAATCAGAATATATCCCTTCTCCTGCAGATACCACAAAATATCGTCAGCGGTACTTAAACCCAGTTTTACTTCTACCAAATCGGAAACCGACATGAATGCAGAGGTTGGAACTCTGCCCTCTTTTCGACCAATCCTCAGATAATGAGCATATGGATTACCTTTCACATCCGAATTATTCTTAATATAAAACTTTGAGTTAAAATCAGGTCTGAGATCATATCCATCATAAACACCATTAAAAACATAGTGTACAACTGGGTGACACAAATACATACTCAGCATTCTTAAAGGCATAAATGAAGAATTCCTGAAGCGGTATATATATTTTGAGGAAACATCCTCCTCAAATTCAGGAAAACATTGAATATAAAAGTTCTTATCATAATCAGAATTCTTGAAAATGGTATAGCAAGCAAACAACTTATTTATAAATATTTTTACTTTATTTTCCATACTGATCAAGCTTTGTGTTTAAATCTCTATAAACATATTCAGTGCTAAAATATTTACTCACATAGTCTATAGCATTCTTTGATATTTTGTTTCGTTTTTCATCATCATACAACAATTGGATAATTATATCCACAAAAGCCTTTGAAGAATCAGCAACTTTAAAAGGTAGATCTGCACTTTTAACAGGAATTCCTTCCACACCATTTGGTGTTGAAACAAGAGGTTTACCATAGCACATTGCCTCGATAGTTTTAATTTTTAATCCCGTACCGGCCACAACCGGGTTGATAACAACTGTTGAGTTCATATATTCCGCTTCCAAATCATCCACAATTCCAACAAGTTTAACGCCTGCCGGAACATTAGATATATCAAGTCTTTTACAGACAGAACCAACTATTCGTAATGATACATCTGAATATTGGTCATATATCACATTCCAGGAATTACTTAAAAACTCTTCAATTCCATGAACATTATTTGGATTGCCACCACCGACAAATAATACAATTTTGGAGGAATCAAGCCCTTCAGCATCTTGACTTTTCAACGGCATATCAACACCAACAGTAATGACATCTTTCTCCGGAACCATCTCTTGCAGCATGGCTGTTTCTTCAGCTTGAATGCCTAAAATCAAATCTCCATTCAATAAATATTTTCGTTCTTCTTCTTCTGTACATGCTAAAGGAAATTCAACGCCATGCTTACAGACCTCTTCTGCCTTTCGAGCAAACACATCATGCGTATCAATAATTTTCAATGCAGCATCTGGAACATACTTGAGATATGGCCCCATAAATATATACTCAGCAATAACAACATCAGGACTATATTGATCACATAAAATTCTAGTAGCATTATATAAATGTAAATCATTAAAATATGCCTTTGCGTTACCTCTCTCTAAAATCTTAAATAATTGATATGGTTTGTTGAATAAAGTCCTGAGACTATTGAAGTCTGAGGCAAAAAAAGTTTTATCAATTAATCCTTTAACATCAGACATAACCCTTTGCTTATCATGCTTTCCCTTAAAAAGACATATAACCTCAAAACCCTCCAATTTAAAAAACCGTATTAAATTTCTAATTCTTAAAGAATTTCCAGCATTTGCCGGTTCTGGAACTATATGTGAAATGATTAAAATAGTTTTAGACATTTTTTTCCTTTAATCTTAAAACATCTAACATAAGTTCATTATACTTCTTGTACATATTGTTTGAGGAAAATTTTTCTGAAACTTCTTTTTTTGCTAAAGCTGCATACTTGTTCATTGTATCCATATCGGCAAGAGCCATCCTCAATTTTTCATACAAGTCGTTAGAATCCTTCTGCTTAAAAATCAGACCATGCTTTTTATGTTTCATGATTTCCGGAATTCCACTGGCATCAGAAGATACAACGGGACATTGCGCATATATTGCCTCATGCAGAGCAAATGGCGCCCCTCCCTCAAACTCTGTAGGAAAAACAAACAAATCCGATGCTTTAAGCAAGTTCATCACATCAGACCTAAACCCAAGCATCTTTACATAATCTCTAACGCCTTTACTTTCCAGAAGGTGTTCCAATTCTTCCTTTAATTCACCGTCTCCAATCCACAAAAACAAAACATTTGGAAATTCATCGACAATTTTAGGGATTGCTTCAATAAGCCATTTATAACCTTTTTGTTGTGTAAGTCTTGCAGTTGTTGTTATTAGAACTTTAAATTCTGGAATATTTAGCTCTGAGCAAATCTGCTGTCTTGTCTTTGGCTCATTAATTTTACGAGGCATATAACCGTTATGAATAATTCTAACACTATTTTTTTGCAAGCCAAAAATATCTTCGATTATCTCTGCATTATTCTGTGACAATCCAGACCAAATTTGTAAATCACCCTTTATCCATCTATATATTTTTGCTTTCCGAGAAGAAACAAGATCTTTATCACTCGCACTAACCAATGCAAAGCGTATGTTGGCAGGAACCCTAAAAAGCTTGCATGCCAGCAACAAATGTACCCCCTGCGGAAGACTAGGCAAAACAATTTGCACAACATCTGGCTTTTCCTTTAAAAGTATCTTCATGGTCCGGCAGGTTTGGACAACTAACAAAAGTAAGCGTTTTATCCCTTTTAAATCGGCATCTCCAATCTTGGAAAATATTATAGGAATATTTTTTAATTTACAACTTGTTTTAAAATCCTCCAAAAACTCATTATCTTCAAGGACAATTTTAGATTCATAATTCATTTCCGTATAATAACTTGCAAGATTCATAACAACAAATTCTGCACCACCAAATCCCTTATGTACCGGAGACATTACTAAAATTTTTTTCTTCGTTTTCAAATCAATTTCCTTCTAAATAGTCTTTAATGCAATTAACAGCTCTTTCTGTGGATTTACCATCCATACAAAACAGAAGGTGAAAAACAAATGATTTTCGAGACTCTAAATCTAAACAATACTCATTCTGTAACACTTTCTCAACCATACCACTAAAATCATCTTCGTTACGCGCAAGCAATGCGACATCGTATTTTGAAAACGGCACAGAAACTGGTTGCGATGCAAAATTTACATGTATCATATTTTTCCCAAATAATAATGCCTCTAAACCAGCTGTTGAATCCTCTGTAATGACAAACTTTGCATCTTTATATAAATCCATAGGAGAATCCATTGAAATCCGAACCCTATCACTCATGCCGCTATTTTCAACAATATCCTCATATAAATCAAAATTGTCATAAGGATGGGGTTTGATAACCAATTCTTCTGAAGGATACTTCTCCAACGACAACAAAATTGCTTTTAAAATATCAGCACCCTCGGTTTCTGATCTTGATGGAGAATAGCATTTGTCTGGCGAATGCGGTCTTGTAACCCATAACCAATATCCATCATTGACTTCGGAATAATCTGAAAATTCTATATTGTCATATTCGGGATTACCAACAACTTCAAAACTTGATTTAAATATATTATTGCTGTCTTCATATCGTTGCTTCCGCCATTCTCCCCAAAGCAATAACAAATCAGCATATGGTTCATCCAGATATAATATTTCACAATCAAGACCATGCTGTAATGATAACGTTTTAATTCCCATCTGTTTCGCGATTAAAACATAGCACATCTGCGGCAGACTCTCATCCGAATACAAAATAATTAGATCCGGTTTAATGATTTGCAATTCCTTTTTTGCTTTGAGGAACATCTGTCCCAATGTATTAATTTCTTTCCTTAATTCTTCTGCATCCATATCCTGCAACACCAAACCATACTCATTAAGACTATGGAAAATCGATGTATAAAGTGATTCCATAAAATCATTGAATTCAATAGTTCCATTAAGCTTCAATGGATACACAAATTTATTTCCAATATCAGAATCTCTTGTAATACATAAGAAAAAATCATCACTGAACATATCAGAACATACAGAATGCAGCGGTCGAGCATATTGAGGAATATAACACACTTTTCGCCTGAAATTAAATTTCAACTTGAAGTATGTCACAAAACTCCTGCAAACATTACCCATATTTTTTCTGTCACGAGCACTTTGCTTTATATGTTTAGACTGAATATTTTTAATCCTAGATTCGGCAGTTGATGTGAATACAGATGTGCAATGCTTTTGTTTGCAATGGTTTGAGCATGGGTGAAGGTGCACCTGTAAGGTGCATCGAATTCCATGCACAAGCCGTTGCGGGCAAAATGATTGTGCATATGTGCCGCACTCAACTGCCGAATTTAGGTTAATATTACAAAGATCATGTTTCAGTCGAATAGCTTTTCCAATCTTTGTTCTCAAAACAGACCTTGTCAAAAGAGAAAAATCTACACCCTCATATATCGGATCAAAATCCACCTTCTTATGCCAGTTACAGACAATATCCCAAGCCAGATTATCAAGTTGTTCAAAATCTATTTGCTTCATACTATGTGTTCTTAAGGTTGAAAATTGCAGAAAACCATATCTTTCTAAAACGCCCAGATTTAATTAAAAAATATAAAGAAAAAGGTAAAAACTTTATTAACATATACATCATTTTTCCCTGTTTTGTAAATCTTTTAGGATTTATATCGGTCAGATATCTACTATGCAAAAATGCCAACTCAGACATCGCTTCTTTAAGATTAAAATTTTGACAAATCATCGTGCATATATAAGCTGCTGCTCCAACTTTTGATTCATAAACCTGATTTAGTAATGTATTGTCAGATTCTATGCAGTTTATTAACTTGTCATACTTCTCAATATAACCATACCTTGTTCTATCAAATTTTTGTGCAGTTGCTGAATCTGAATGTTTGACATATGAGACAAGCTGTTTATTTAATACACCAACCTTGTCGGCTTTATATAGAGCTAACATATTAAATTCCTGATCTTCACCAAAGCTCAAATTTTCATTATACAAAAGCTTATGTTGCAAAAGAAACTTCTTTCTAAATACAACAGAAGCTACACTCAAAACAATATTTCTTAAAAGAAAAGAAGTTAAAATTTCCTGCCCTGTCTCTTGTACTGCATGACTGGATACTAAATTGCTTTTTATTAATTTAAAATCAATATCAACAATGTCATGACCAAAAATAACTAAATCAAAATCATCTGTTATAAAAGACAACAAATCTTCAACAAGACTACTTGAAACAAAATCATCCGAATCACAAAAACATACGTACTCTCCTTGGGCTTTTTCAAGTCCGACATTTCTGGCTGCACTAACTCCTTTATTCAGTTGATCTATTATGGTAAAAGACAAATTACAATCCGACAACAACCCTTCCAACTTTAATTTAGTGTCATCAGTACTCCCGTCATTTACAAATATGACCTCAAAATCTTTCATAGTCTGATTAATAAATGAATCAACAATATGCTTTATAAGTCCACCTGTATTGTAAAATGGAACAACAATACTAATTTTAGTTTTTATTTCATCATTCATAGGATATGCTAGTCACTCTTTTCCGTATACAAAATCTCATCTCTACACACATCAAGATACTTACGCCCCCACTCCTTGTCCGGCTCCAGATAATTTCCTTCTGCCCACTCGTTCCACGATTTTATGAAAATCAATCTTTCGTCCAAAGGTTTGGAATTAACAAAACTAATTGCTTTCTTCAATAATTGTTTAAACAACTCCGGAGAACTCCCAGTGAGAACCACACCTTTAGTACCGCAGCGCGGGGTATTATCCCAGTTGGGAACAATTACAGGAATTTCCTTGTCTACCAACTTATGCTGTTGATAAAACTTTAAATATCTCTTATATGTCTTCACAAATGGTTTTGTGTTTGATTCAATAAAATAATCATTAATTCTACTTTTTAGAAAAATCTTTGTTATCCAATTAAAAACTCTTTCAACAGATGTATACTTAAATCGCCTCATATAACCATATGGAGGATTAAACATTCTGGCATCTAAATTAGTATTGGATATATCATAGTCAGAAGCATTTGATATAAAATAGAATCCTTCAAGCCCTTCTTCTCGTGCCCAGCTCTGCCAAAGAAAAATAAACTTATCCAAATCAGGAATAAGATCAGGTCTGTATATTACAAAAAGTTTCTTACCTTTAACTTCTATATATCTTTTATCCTTAAGAGCCGGCAGTATACACTCAAAATGCTTTCTATAATCTTCTTCCCCCGGATATGTCTGCTCAAGAATAATCTGATTTTCGGCCCCATGCCATTTTCCAGACCAAGTTTCATTTGCCCAACCCAAGCAGAAAGGAAAATCAGGTTTGCCACTTTCAAAAACTTCATCAAAAATTCGTTCAAGAACTCTAACCCCGTTACCAAACCAGTAATGCCAATAGCAGAAACCTTCAATTCCGGCTTCTCTTGCCAGTTCTGCCTGCTCCTCGCGCACCTCTGGAACTCTTAAATCATAAAAACCTAAATCACTAGGCAGATGAGGTTGCTTATGACCCCGATACAATGGTTTAGCCTTT
>CAYTUX010000249.1:0-29986 GCA_964441455.1 uncultured Victivallales bacterium
TGTTAACCTGAATTATTCATAAAACTTCTGCTGCGATAACGTATAGCACTTAATCTCAAAAATTTAGCTTAAATAATAATTTTGATTTATGTTTATAAATCCCGCATTGCGGGACTAGCAAAGCCAGCCTATTATTTTTCGCTATCTCATTGATCTCAAGCACTCTACGCTATCTCGTAACGAAATGTATGAATAAATCATGTTAAGGTTTATGTTTTGCGGTGCAACTTCAGAACATCCTTATTATTACTCAATAATCAAGTTTTGAGATGTCATATCTGACGGTTTGTCAAGATTCAGAAGATATAAAACAGTCGGTGCGATATCTGAAAGGATTCCTGCATCAACCATTTTTTTGCCGACAGAATCATTTGCCGCGTATATGCATTCAACTAAGTTCAATGTATGGCTTGTCTTAGGCATACCTGTAACATAATCTTTTTCCTGCTCAGCATTACCGTGATCAGCAGTAATGAGAATTGAAGCATCAAGTTCAAGCAGACGTTTAACTATTTTGCCGACACATTCATCTACAACTTCAACAGCTTTTGTTGCTGCCGCAAGATTTCCTGTGTGTCCGACCATGTCGCAGTTTGCATAATTTACAACAATAAATTCGTAAGGGTTGTTTTCAAGGCGTTTCAGAAGTTCATCTGTAACATTGTATGCATCCATTTCCGGGTGACTTGCAAATGTTGCAGCATCAAATCTTGAAGGCACCTCAACCTGATCTTCACCTTTAAATGGAGTAGTACTTTTGCCGTTAAAAAAACTGGTAACATGACGGAATTTTTGTGTTTCGGCAATTCTTAACTGTTTCATACCTGCTTTTGATACAATATCGCCGAGAAGGTTTGACATTTCGCCGCCGCCACCCATTGGTGCAACCAGAAAACTGTCAAATTCGTCCCAGTATCTTGTGAACCCTGCATATACAATATCTCTGACCGCATGACGATTACCTTTGTAGTTATCGCCTGCAAATGCTTTAGAAAGTTGGATTGCTCGATCTTGACGATAATTTGTGTGCAGTACACTGTCGCCATTTTGAATACCTTTAAATCCACCAATAACATACGGGATAATATATTCATCCACCATTTCATCGCCATCAGGTGTTGTATCATTTGCATAGCTGTATTCGATAACCTCTTCAATTGAAGAAGCCTCTTTGCCTTCTGCACAGACCATGCAGTTGTAAGCCTTGTCTGTTAATCCCCAGTTTTCGGATCTGTCCATTGAGTAGTAACGTCCCATTGTTGTACCAATTATACAGTTACCAATGTTTTCCATTTCAATTTCCAGTCGTGCAATGTACTCCCTGCAGCTTCTTGGAGGAGTGTCACGTCCGTCAAGGAAAGGGTGTATGACAATTAACCCTTTCGGAAACTCTTTTCTAGCCTCTGCCATTAATTTAAAAAGATGTTCCTGATGGGCATGAACGCCTTCATCCTGTAAAAGCCCCATCATATGGAAAACTGAATTGTTTTTTTTCCAGTTTTTAATCAGCTTAGCCCATATCGGACTCTTAAAGAGTTCGCCATTGGAAAGACCATCATCAATTCTTTTGAGCTCCTGAACAACAATACGTCCCGCACCCATATTCAGATGACCAACTTCGCTTGATCCCTGATAGCCGTCCGGCAAACCTACAGCCTCGCCGCTGCAGTCAATTTTTGTCCATGGGTATTTTTCCTTAAAAGCATCTATATTTGGTGTATTGGCATCATAAACAGCATTTGCTTCAGGATTGTTATTTAACCCCCATCCATCTCTAATAATAATTGCTACCGGTCTTTTCATTGTCTTTGCTCCACACTTTTATGTTCAAAATTAATAATTGAATATTATTGCATATTGAACATTTAATTTCAATCACGAAAATTTATTTGTGACAAAAACAACACGGTTTTTTCTTTAAGCACCCTTAAATGACTTAATTTAAAGAATTTACATTTTTTAATAAACAATTGACCCCATTTATGGTTTCATACCATGGGATTTTTTTTGCAATCATATGATTTTCCATAAAAAAGTTAGAAATTTAGACAATAAAGAAAATGCGAGATTCCCAACAATATTCTACAAAATATTAGCCAACAAAACTTTAAATAGACTATCGCTTATTTTGTTAATTTGCTGATTAGCATAAGGTTACAAACCCAAAAAAAAAACCTTGATGTTTTTTTGCGGTTGATATTTCAGAAACTCCCATGTCCAGAAAATCCTTCATACTGGGGACAAGCCTCGAGATGAACTTTTGGCATAGCCATAGTATTCCCTCACATAATTCATGTGCAAACTTACGTTTGTGGTTGACAATTTTGTGTGTTTTATGTTATTATTAAAATAATTATTGAATTTATTGAAGGAATCTTTATGTTGTCGCAAACAGAAATTATTAACAAGTTAAAACAGTAATATCCATATTTATCTGAGCATTATGGTTTGAAAAGAATAGGCCTTTTTGGATCCTATGCAAAAGGTTGTCCTAGAGAGGATAGTGATATTGATGTCGTTGCGAATTTAATATTCCTATTGGTTTTAAATTTATTGATTTTACAGAATATCTTTCGGAGATGTTTGATAAACCATTAGATGTTTTAACGCCTGTTGGAATAAAGACTATTCGTAGTGAACGTGTTGCACGTGATACTGGGGATAGAGTATTATCTATGTATGATTAAAGAACAATTGATTTTCTTAATGATATGATATAAGTTGCAAAACGTATACAGGAATATACAGTCGATATTAATTTTTATGGTTTCATGGAGGATACAAAAACACAGGATGCAGTTCTAAGCAACCTTGAAATTATTGGAGAAGCTGCAAAACATATACCTGATGAGTTCCGTATGTTGACTCCTGATATTTCTTGGAAAAGTAATCTATTAGGCTATGCCTATAAATTTGAATAATTAAGGAGATAATATTATGGCAAGTTCATTTGTATTAAAAAATTATAAAAGTAAATTTGAGAAGTCTGAACGACGAACTGTAGCTGTTACAGGAGCTGCAGGGCGGATAGGATCTTATTTTGCGGAACATTCGCATGAGTATTACGACTTTGTGCTAATAGTTCATCCGGAGTCGGATGTCTCTAAGATTGAAAAGTTTGGAAGAATTGTTCGGGCTAAGCTGGAGGAACTAAAAAAGCTTGAAGACACCTTCAATGGTGTACATACAGTGGTGCACTTAGCCGCTGACCCTTCACCATCTGCGACATGGGAATCAATCCTGCCTAACAATATTGAAGGTACTTACAACGTATGCACTGCTGCTGTAGCCGCCGGAGTGAAGCGACTGATATATGCGTCGTCTATCCACGCCGTTTCCGGTTATCCCGTCGATCATCAGGTACATCCAGATGAATCTATAAATCCCGGCGATCTCTATGGAGTCAGTAAGTGCTTCGGTGAGGCAATGGCACGCTTTATTGCCGAGCAGCACAAGGTCTCGGCAATCTGCATCCGTATTGGTGCATTCCAGCCTATTGAGCGTGCTAAGAATGAGGAAAGCGTGCTTATGATGAACGCTTTTGTATCACGTGCCGATCTGATTCGTCTAATCAACTGCTGTATTCGTGCTGATCATGTGCATTTCGCCATCGTGCATGGACTGTCAGACAATGTCTTTAACCGCATGGACATCACCACGGCACGGGAGTTGCTTGGCTATACTCCAAAGGATGATTTCACCGAAGAAAATCCAAGATTCAAAGAGCTTGGTCTGAATAAAAAAATAAAACAGCACAGCGAGCAAGGAGGTCAGAAAAGCGGACTCCGAGATGATTTGTGATAACAAACTTTATGTTAGCACTCTCCAAATGGCACCACATGATTTATCGTTGACAAGTAGACTAGACTTTGCCGAATATTAATAAAGAGAAGGAGAAATCTATGCCATATAAATCGATTAGTGATCTGCCAAAAGCACAGGTTAAAAAATATACTAAGCATCAGAAAAAAGCATTCCTTGCAGCATTCAATAATGCTTACGAGGAATATGATTCCGATGAGAGCCGGGCTTTTGCAGTTGCTCACCACGCTGCCCAACAGGCAAGTAAAAAAAAGAAGAATAGTTGAGGTCGACATGATTTCCTTATTTTACAAGGCAATATTATAACACATCTGGATGGTAATCCAGCTAATAAGTCTTAATAGTTGGACCGCTGACCGAAAAAAGGCATCCAACCATAAAACAGGAAATAAAATTCAAAAAAAGATTTCAAGTCTTGACAAATATAGATAAAATGTTATTATACCGCGTTTTGATTTGAATAGAATAGAAAGGTTATAAAAATGAAGAGAGTTTACCAGCCATCGAATATAAAAAGACAGCGTAAAATTGGTTTTAGAGCCAGAATGGCAACACCGGGCGGTCGTGCTATAATTAATCGCAGACGTGCAAAAGGCCGAGCAAAACTAAGTGTATAGCTTAAGCGGTTGCATTTGTATTATTTAGTTCTGATAGATTGTTTGTAAGTTTGTTGGAACTAAAAACATTAAACATCAGAACCGTAATGAAATATAAACTTGGTAAAGAACAGAGAGTTGTTAGCCAAAAAGATTTCAATGAAATTTTTACGGGGAAGAACAAGCGTTTTCATGGGCAGTACATTACTTTAGTTTACAGGAAATATATTGGAGATGAAAGGCGGGTACGTTTGGGGGTTGTTTCTCCGAAGCGTGTTTTCAAGCGAGCAGTTGACAGAAACAGAGCAAAAAGGCTGCTTAGAGAAGCATTTCGGATGCTGCAGCATAATTTAGAAGCCGGGGATTATATACTAATTTCCCGGTCTTATATTTTAAAAGCAAAGTCACAGGATGTTCTTTCTGATTTAAAAAAGATTGTCAGTAAAGTTGGACTTTACAAAGATAGTGATGATGTGAAATAACAACGATTATGGCAGGAGATATTGATTGTATGAAATATATTGCAATATTTTTAATACGTTTTTATCAGGCTTGTATATCTCCTGTTATTGGGAATTGCTGCAGATTTACACCATCGTGTTCTCAATATACCTTATTGGCACTAAAAAAGTATGGTTTTTTTAAAGGCACATATTTAGGAATAAGGCGCTTACTAAGATGTCATCCTTTTCATCCGGGCGGACATGATCCTGTGCCGTGATAAAAGTTTACATTAGAATAAATGCAAAAAATGAGGGATCTCTGCTGGGAGCAAGATCATTAACATAATAATTTACAAATTAAAGGAAATTAAATGAACAAACAGGAATTTTCAATTGTTGTCGTACTTTGTGCTATTTTACTAGGTTGGTGGTTTTATACCAGCAAGAATATACCGGATTCTCCACCAGCAGCACCTGCAGAATCAGTGATATCTACAAACGTTGTAGAGACAACTTCTGATCAGGATGAATTTGTTGCTGACAGAGAGCCAAGTAAAATTATGGAAGCCATTGATAATGTGCAAGAGTCAATTTTGGACGAGAAGATTTGTGTTGTTTCCAACTCAAATATCAGTGTGACTTTTTCCTCTATTGGAGCATCTATTAAAAATGCTCAGTTGTTTGATTACAAAGAGGTGAATAGACCTGATTCTCCCCCTGTTGAGCTTAGTTTTACAAATGCACCATCTTTAGTTATTGGAGGCATACCGGGGTTTGATGCAAGGCATAATTTTGAACTTAAATATGATGAAGCCAACTCAAAAGTAACAATGTCTAGGAAATTTGGCAGTTTGGCATTTGAAAGAACAGCTGTATTAACGAAGGATTATGTTGTCAGAGTTGAGGATACTTTCAGAAACATTTCCGGTAATGTTGTTATTATTCCGACAAATTCCATTAGAACCGGTCATATGGAGATGGTACAAACCACAGCAATGACTCGCGGGATATCATATCTGGGGTTAGATTCTCTAAATAAAGTAGGCAATAAAGATGAAGTTAACTATTGGGCAAAAATCGGCATCATTAAGAAATCTCCTCTTATCAAACAGTTCAAATTGAGAAAAGATGTAAGCGGCATTTATCCTAAAGCTGTTAATTCATTTGTTGATCAGCCAACCTATTGGATTGCTGCTAAGAACAAATTTTTTGTTCAGATTATTAATCCGTTAGATGAGTTAGCAGTTAATGCTGAATTATACGCAATGCGTAATCCTGAAATTAACAAACCGGTTATTGAAACGGTTTATGCAACACTAATCTTTCCTGAGAAGGCACTTCAGGAGGGCGAAGAGTATACAAGAGCTTATGAATATTATGTAGGACCAAAAGAGTATTCAGTTTTAAAATCACTTGGTGAACGTCAGGCAGATGTTATGCAGTTCGGACAGATGACATGGTTTAAGTGGTTGTGCACACTTCTTTTGAAGACACTAAATTTCATTTACTCTATAATTCCCAATTATGGTGTTGCAATCATTCTGTTAACAGTTCTTGTTAAAATAATCTTCTGGCCGGTAACGCACAAGAGTACAGAGAGTATGAAAAAGATGCAGGAGCTGCAGCCTAAAATAAAGAAATTACAGGAAAAATATAAGAACAAGCCAAAAGAGTTACAGGTGGCGACTATGGAGCTTTACAGGGACAACAAAGTCAGTCCTTTCTCAAGTTGTCTGCCGATGTTGATTCAGATACCTGTATTTATTGCTCTGTTTACAGTTTTGAGGAGTGCTGTTGAGCTTAGATTCTCAAGTTTCTTGTGGATTGCAAATTTAAGTGAGCCGGAGAATTTACTTGCAGGAGTTTTACCTATTCCATTAAATATTTTGCCACTTGTGATGACGGGTATAAGTTTATTACAGCAGCAGATGACACCTGCGGGAGGGGATCCGCAACAGAAGAAGATGATGATGTTTATGCCTGTAATGATGCTGTTTGTTTTTTATAAGATGCCATCAGCATTGGTGTTGTACTGGACGGTAAGTCAGATATTGGCAGTTATTCAATTATACATTCAGCGAAAAGGTGGTTTCAAGGCACTTCTTTCTGCAAAGTAATCTTAGAAGAGTAGTGTATGTAGCACAAGCTTCCAGCGTGAGGCGTTTTACTTTTATACTATTGTTCATTATATTTTTTGATTTTAAGCAAATATACAAGGAAGTTTAAAAAATGAAAGCAGATGTTTTAAGGGAAAAGTTTTTAACATTTTTTGAAAGCAAGGGGCATACACGTATTTCCGGCAGTTCCTTGATACCTGAAAATGATCCAACAGTTTTATTTACGACAGCCGGCATGCATCCGTTAGTTCCTTATCTTCAAGGAGAAATTCATCCCGGGGGCAAAAGACTATGCGATTGTCAGAAATGTATCAGGACAGGAGATATTGATGAAGTAGGAGATGCTTCACATCTGACATTTTTTGAGATGTTGGGGAATTGGTCTTTAGGTGACTATTTTAAAGAAGAGGCAATAAAGAATTCATTTGAATTTTTGACATCTAATGAATATCTTGGTTTTGACAAGGAAAATTTATATGTTACAGTTTTTGAAGGTAATGAAAATATTCCTAAAGATGATGAAGCAATTGAGATATGGAAGAGTCTTGGGTTGCCTGAAGATCACATATTTGCATTACCTATGGCACACAATTGGTGGGGGCCGGCAGGTAAGACAGGGCCGTGCGGTCCGGACACAGAGATGTTTATTGATACCGGCAAGGAATCTTGCGGAGAAGGATGTCATCCAGGATGTGGATGCGGAAAATATTTTGAGATCTGGAATGATGTATTTATGCAGTATGAGAAGACGGCAGACGGCTCGTACATTCCGTTGAAGCAGCATAATGTTGACACAGGTATGGGGGTAGAGCGTACAATTGCAATGCTGCAGGGAAGAAACAATGTTTTTGAGACAGAATTATTTGCTCCTATTATTTCGGCAATTACATCCGCAAGCGGAAAGAGAATGGATGAAAGCGATGAGACAACGCGTTGTTTCAGAGTTATATCTGATCATGTTCGCAGTTCTGTTTTTATTCTTGGCGATCCGACAGGTGTAGTTCCCGGAAATCTTGGACAAGGTTATGTTTTACGGCGTCTTATTCGGAGAGCAGTTCGTTATGGCAAGGCATTGGGACTTGAAGGTACATTTCTGGGACCAATTGCAGAAGTTGTCATAGACAATTATAAGCATATTTACCCGGAGCTGGAACAGAATCGCGAAAAGATTTTAGGTGAGCTTGTTGGAGAAGAAGAAAAATTTGAAAAGACACTTCATCGAGGCATGGCCGAGCTTGAAAAGATTATCGGCAAACTTAAAGAGCATGCTCAAACTGTTGTTTCAGGTAGAGTTGCATTCAGGTTGTATGACACTTACGGATTTCCTTTGGAATTTACAGAAGAGATCTGTAAAGAGCAGGGGATGAGTGTTGATAGACCAACATTTGACAAAGCATTTGAAAAGCATAAAGAGCTGTCAAAGAAAGGTTCTGAAAAAACATTTAAGGGTGGGCTTGCTGATGATTCAAGTGCAACAAAGTCGCTTCATACCGCGACACATCTTTTGCATAGAGCATTGAAAAATGTTTTAGGAGAACATGTTAATCAGAAAGGTTCTAACATTACTCCTGAAAGATTGAGATTTGACTTTTCTCATCCTGATAAAATGACACCGGAACAGACGAAAGCAGTTGAAGATATGGTTAATGATGTTATCAATGCCGAAGTTGACATTACCATGCAGATGATGACACTTGAAGAAGCTAGAGATGCCGGAGCGACAGCACTTTTTGATGGAAAATATGGAGAGCAGGTCAAAGTATATACTATTGGAGATTTCAGCAAAGAAGTTTGCGGGGGACCTCATGTGGAGAACACATCAGAACTTGGGTGTTTTAAGATTAAGAAAGAGGGTTCTTCTAGTGCCGGAGTACGTAGAATTCGAGCAGTCTTAATTAAAGATTAGTTTTGATAATACAGATGATTTCTTATGAAAAAAATTAAAAATATTTTTCAAAGTATTTATGTTTTTTTTAAGCACTTACTGATATGTTTTAACAAACTGTATGATTCCAAGTGGTTTGTTTGGAGTATAATAGTTGTTGGAATCTTTTTCATTTTTCAGGATTGCCAGATGGTCTCAAAATTTTTCATTGTGGCTTGATGAGGCAATGCTAAGTTTAAACATTGTGAATCGCAACCTTTTTGAGCTAACGAAGCCATTAGATCATTTTCAGGAAGCACCGGTTGGTTTTCTGTTTATAGAGAAGTTTTTCACGCATTTATTTGGTGAGAGCGAATTAGTATTAAGATTGTTTCCACTTTTGGCTTCAGTCGGTGCAATTTTGTTGTTCTATAAAGCAGTAAAAATTGTTATAGATAAGAAGGCTGTTCCGGCCGCAATGATTTTCTTTGCCATCATTCCGGAGCTGATACATTATAGTGCAATTGTCAAACCATATTCCAGTGATGTTTTAGCATCTGTTGTTATTCTTTTTGTTGCTGCAGTTTTATTTAAAGATAAAGTTTCCGGTAGGGAATTGATATTATCCTTATCAGCAGTATTCTTTATACCATATGTATCTTACACATCAATATTTGTTATCTGCGGATTAATTGCAGGATTATTTATAAATGCTCTCGTCAGACGTCGTAAAGAAGATTTTTTAACTTTAATTTATGTTGGAGCGGTATTTTTAATAAGTATAGCCACGTTTTATTTTCTGATTATCAGATACAAGGATGATTCATCACTTGAGGCATATTGGGCAAGTTCTTTTTTGCCATTTCCTCCGAGAAATTTTTCTGAACTCTCTTATATAACAGACGAAATATGTTCTGTTTTTAGAAATCCTCTATGTTTGAGGACATATATATTTGGAAAAAGTATAGTTAATTTTCTGGGTATCATAACTTTATTGGGAGTTATTGTTGCCTTTTGCAGGCAAAGATATTTATATGCTTGGATTTTTGTTATTACACTTTTGGCACTATTAACAGCCTCCGGGTTAAAGCAATATCCATTTGCCCCACGATTGATTTTGTTTCTTATACCTTTCTTTATAATGTTTCTGTCAGAAGGTCTGGCATTTATATGCAGCAAGTTATATATGACACCTTTTCTTGTTTTTATATTAGTTTTACTTACCATATTTCAATGGCATGAAGCAAAACATAAAACTGTCAATGAGAGATCCCGTGAAGATATTCGCCCAATTATTAAATATATATTGGAAAACAAAAAAGATGGCGATAAAATATATGTATATTTCAGGACAAAATTTGCATTTATGTACTATGCTCAAAGGTTTGATATTCCTGAAGAAGATTACTATATAGGAATCGACTATGCAGTATCAGATGAGACGTATATGACAGATGTAGACAATTTGAAGGGAGCCGATGCTGTTTGGGTTCTTATGAGTCATTATGAAAACAAACCTAATTATCTTCATCCTTTTATTGAAACATTAAAAAAATACGGAGAGCGTCAGAATCAGCATTTTTATCAGTCAAGAGATGCAAAGTTATATATGTATGAGATTAACAAATAGAGGCCCCAATATCTATTTTTTCATGTTATAAACCTTTTTGTTCGACATGGAGAGTTTAAATTGGTATATTTTCAGAAGAATAATTTTATAACAGAGATGAGGAAAAGAAAATGGAAACAAATACATTATCAGGCAATTTGATTGCAGCGGATATTAAGTTGGCAATTGTAGTCAGCAGATTTAATGATTTTTTTACAAAGCAGCTATTAAATGGAGCAATTGACTGCATTGAGAGACATGGTGGCAAGCAGGAAAATATAACAGTTGTCTGGGTGCCCGGAGCAAATGAGATTCCGGTTACAGCCAAGAAACTTGCATCATCAGGAAAGTTTGAAGCAATAGTTGCTTTAGGAGCGGTTATTGATGGAGCGACACCACATGCAGATTTAATAAATTCACAGGTTGCAAGATCGCTTTGTGCTCTTTCTGTAAGTTCAGAAGTACCAATAATTAATGGTGTTATAGCTGCTCATAATCTGGAACAGGCAATTGAGCGTTCCGGAACAAAAGCAGGCAACAAGGGTTGGAGTGCGGCTCTTTCTGCAATTGAAATGGTCAACTTGTTTAAGGTATTTTAGTTAATGAGTTCAAACCCTATTAACAGACGTCAAATTCGTAAGTGGGCATTACAGATGCTGTTTCTTTTTGATGTTACAAAGGTTGCTGATTTCAGAAAAAGTATTGCGGATGATTCACTTTTAAAGATGCTCTATTCTGTAGAGCTTGATCCGGATATGGAGAATGATCTAGATTTTGATGATCTTCCGCAGATAGAAGAAAACAACAAGCATTATCTTTATGAAGTCATTGAGAAGGTTGCGGATCATAAAGAAGAGATTGATGCACTTATTGATGAAAACAGCAAACAGTGGGATGTAAAGAGGCTTTTGAAAGTTGATGTTAATATCATGAGGATAGCCATTGTAGAAATGATGTATATCAATGAAGTTCCGGGGGTTGTTGCCATCAATGAGGCTGTTGAATTATCAAAGATCTTTTCAGATGACAAATCTGCATCATTTATAAATGGAGTTTTAAATTCAGTATGGCAAAAGAGTGTCAAATAGCAGATGATATCAAATGGATGCATCTTGCAATAGTTGAGGCAAGAAAAGGTCAAGGAGATACAGCACCAAATCCTCCTGTAGGAGCTGTGATTGTAAAAGATTCGAAACTTATTTCAACAGGTTATCACAAAAAAGCCGGTCTGCCTCATGCTGAAATAGAAGCAATTTCGGCGGCAGCAGATCTTCAGCAACTTAAAGGTGCAACAATTTATGTTACACTTGAGCCATGTTCTACAAAAGGTCGTACAGGACCGTGTACCGAAGCAATAAAAGATGCCGGTATATCCAGAGTTGTTTTTGCAGTTTGCGATCCTAATCCCGAGCATGCAGGACGAGCAGTTTCTGTTTTGCAATCAGCCGGAATAGAAGTTGATACCGGTATTCTGGAAAATGAGGCAGCTGTTCTGATTGCTCCATTTTCTAAAGTTATGCTCAAAGGGCTACCATATATAACATTAAAGATGGCAATGACAATGGATGGCAAAATTGCGGATAGGGATGGCTGTTCTCGATGGATATCAGGTAAGTCAGCCGGAAGCATTGTTCAGAAGTTACGGCACAAATGTGATGCAATACTTGTTGGTGCAAATACTGTTGTTAAAGATGATTCTCAGTTAATATGTCATGATGAGCCTGAAAAATTCAGAAAACGCATAATTATTGCTTCAGCCACAAAAAAGATGCCGTTGGATTTGAATGTTTTTTCAAAATATCAGGATAGAACAATTCTCATTGTTTCTGAAGACTTAAGATCGGATTGGATTGAGGATTATAAAAACAGCGGAGTTAATGTGCTGGAGGTTCCGGTTGATGTTGAAAAGGGAACACTATCTTTAAGATGTGCCTTGGAGCAATTGAGCAAAGATGGGGTTACCCACATTTTATGTGAGGGAGGAGGGCAAATTGCAGGAGAGTTGATTGCAGCTGATCTGGTTGATGAATTTATGTTTTTTGTTGCACCAAAGTTTTTTGGAGATGGAGCTGTTCCTGTTCTTAGCGGGCAGAATTGGTTTCTTGATGAGAGTCCGGAGATTGAGATAAAGAGTACGGAGATGGTGGGAAAAGATGTTTTGATTAAGGCGATAAGAAAATGCGAAGATGGGAAAATTGGAAAATGTCAGTAAGAGAGATGCGACAAATCTTGTCTGTACAGAGGAGTAGATATGTTTACAGGATTGATTGAAAAATTGGGAAAGATTACTAATTTCACCAATAGGGGTAACGGTTACATAATTAATATTGAACATTCACCTTGGGATATAGCTTTAAAGACTGGTGATAGTGTTGCAGTTTGCGGTGTATGCCTTACGGCTACAAATATTTCTGATAAATCTTTTTCAGCAGATATGCTTGCTGAAACGGCTGAAAAGACCACCCTGATTAAAAAGCAGGTGGGGGATGTGGTTAATCTTGAGAGAGCAATGGCGGCTGACGGAAGATTCGGCGGTCATTTTGTCACGGGGCATGTAGATGGAGTAGGGCGAATCTCTAAATTAGAGAGTTTTTCTCAGGATTTTGTTGTAAGTGTGGAAGCAGATAAAGATTTGCTTGACGGGATTGTTTTAAAAGGATCCGTTACAATTGAGGGGATCAGTTTAACTGTTGCTCGTGTGGACAGCAAATCCTTTGATGTTCATATTATTCCAACGACGTGGAATGAGACAAATCTTGCGAATCTTCATAAAGGATCATATGTGAATATTGAAACAGATATGATCGGCAAATATGTGAAGCGGTTTATGGATAAAGAAGATTCCTCAAACATTACCATGAATAGCTTAAAAAAGGCGGGGTTTTAGTTCGTTTAAAAATTCTGAAATGAAAGGGGGGCGAGACATGTCTTGCCGGAGATGTTTTAGTAATGAATGCAGACGTTGATACGTCTGTTTTTTTTTCAGAATTTACTTGTTCTTTTTAAGTTTTTGTTTTTCCATCCAGGCAAAAATTTCCTGCTGAGCTGATTGTTCAAGATTTTCCAGGTGAGATCTCGGGTGTTCTTTTGGTGGAGGAGTAGATTGAGTTATTGTCTCTTTTGCATTTCCTTGCTGATCAATATCTATTATTGTTTTAGTGGATTTGTCAGATGTTGTTTTTTGTGTTTGTGCTTGAAGTCTTTTTTGTCTTTCAACTTCCACAGAGTGATTTAACTCTTCTATTTTCAAATTCATATTTTGAATTTCAAGCTCAGTTTTTTTGATCTGATAATTAAGAGTAGTGATTATCTGTCTGCAGGATTGGTTCTCTTTATCAACCTTGTGTTTTTTTTCAAGAAGTGTGATATTTTCATTTTTAAGCTGTTGAATATTCTGTTTCAGCTGTTGAATATTCTGTTTCAGCTGTTCTTCATTTTTTTCAATTTGGCGGATTTTTTTTAGATTGAGTTCCAATTCTTTAGAATTATCTAATATTTTTTTATTTTTTTCATCAATTATTTTAGTTTGTTCTGCAATAGTATTGTCTGCCGCATTAAGTTTGTTATTAAGCTTGTCTAACTGCTGGTTGAACTCTTTGCTGTTTTTTTCTAAATCCTGCTGAGCATCTTTAAGCTGTTTCCCTAATGTTTTAAGATTTATATTAAGCTTATCATTTAACTGTTTTTGTGTTTGAAGGGACTTTTGAATCTCACTAATCCTGACCTTATATGCCTCGATATCATTTTCTTTTTCTTCAAGGGTGTTTTCACTCTTTTTTATTACAGAATTAAGTTTGTTGATTTCATCATTTTGTTCTTCAACATTTTTTTCCAGGTTTTGAAAATCTGTTTTCAGTATATTAAGATCTTTTTGAAGAGAGCTGTTTGCTTGAGTAAGACTGTTGATCTGACTTACATTGTTGTGATTGGTCTTTTCAAGTTCATGCTCATGTATTTTTTCTGTAGAAAGATTTTTTTCAAGCAGACTAAGATTATTTTGGAGAGTATTATTGGTGTTGATTAAAGTTTCATTTGATTTTTCTAAAATCTTATAATCTTGTTCAATGCTGTTTTTTTGTTCCTCAACATTTTTTTTATTTTGCTCAAGGGTTTTAATGTTATTCTGCAGATCAGCAATATTTTGATTTAAGGTATTTATAGTCTCATTTTGTTTACTTAATTTTTGTTCAAACTTTTTTAAAGATTCATTGAGTTGATCATCGACTTTGTTTTGTAAAGAGTTAATTTGGTTGTTTAAGGCATTAATTTGGAAGTTTTTATTTTCAATATCTTTTGCGAACTTTTTATTTATTTCTGTTAAATTTTTAATCTGTGACAGGTATTGAGCATCTTTTGTATGCTTTTTAGGTGTTGGGGAGTTAACAAGATTTTGAATTTCTCCAAGTGTTATACCATTTGGATGGGTATTTGAATATGCAATGCTGCTCCATGTGGCAACATCATCCTGAATCATTGTTTTGATTGTGCTTATATTTACAGGTCCATATATGCTGTTATCCGACAACAAGATGTGCCAGCTGATTTCCAATTCCTCCATGGTTTCGGCATGCAGCCAATATTTTTTGTTTTGGGAAATTTTACTTTGCGGCGGAATACGTCCATCGAAAGCCCATCTTATTAGGGTTTCTTTATCAATTGGTCCGTATATTTGACTCTCTTGTAATTTTAAGTACCACATATTAATTTTACTGGTTAATTATTTTTGAAATAATTTTGAATATTATCATTATAATTTAAAACTTACAATTAAAAATTAAAAACAGGGAAAATAGTGCTTAGATTTCTTGTTGAGAGGACAAACATGTATTTCGTTCAATTAAATTAAGGTTTTAATTGTTGTTTTATCACTTTTTGGGTGATAAATTAGAAAATTAGTTTAGCCGACGCCGAGGACGTATTAGCTCCTCCCCTTGCTAAGGGGAGGTGTTCGAGGAACGAGAACGGAGGGGTATTTCTCCCATTCCTACAAGACAATATTAGTCTGCACATCGGGAGGGTTGCCCAGCTATTAACTTTACATTGGAGTTTTATATAGGATTGTTTTTTCTGATCTGTTAGTAGCTGGGCCGCGACCGAAAACAAAAATCAACCAGAAAAACAGGGAAAATAGGAAAAAATAAGTTTAAACACTTGTAAATTATCATGAAATCTAGTAATATTATTAACAATAGTTATTTTGTCAATTTTAGAATTAGAAAAAATGGTGATAGATCATTATGATAGATGTAAAAGTTTCAAATAAAATAGCCCGCTTGCAGAGTAAGTACAAGAATGAAGATTGTCATTCAAAATGGGTAACCAAACTGGCTTTGCAAATTTTTGATTATGTAGCAGAAGATTGCGACTTTTCTAAGCGAGACAGAAAGATTTTAGAGGCTGCATGTTCTTTGCATGATGTAGGATATTCAGTTAATCCAAAAACACATAGCCTTGAGAGTGCAAAGATTGTTTTAGAAGAAGATATTGGTAAGTTCAGTAAAGAGGAGCGCGAGCTGATTGCTGCCATTATTCAACTTCACCCGAAAAATTTGAAAAAGGTTTTAAAAAATCCTTATGTAAAAGTTGCACATGATAAGACAAAAATTCTTGAACTTGGTTCTATATTAAGAATTGCCGATGGTCTGGATCATGGACATGTTCAGGATACAGAGATTGTTGCAATAAAAAAGAGTTTTCAGTCTATATTGATTCAGACAGAAAGTTCATGGTATCCCTGGAATACAATGTGGGCTGATCTGAAAGCAGATATATGGCGATCCATTATGCCGTCAGGCATCAATTTCACACAGAATGAAATTAAAAACAAGGGTTCATTCAAAGGACTTATGTTTAAAGATGATACAACTGTTTGTATGATGCGAAAACTACTGTACTCACAGTTTCGTTTCATTGAACACTACCGCTATGAATTGATGAAAGACGAGGATAATGAGGAAAACTTACATGAGCTTCGTCTTGCAGTTCGTCGATTCAGATCTGTTTTGCATCTTTTCCCGGTACTTAGTGAAGCTGCAGACTTTACAGAAATAGATAAGCACCTTTTAGATTTTCTTTTCAAACTGGGTTTTGTTAGGGATATTCAATTATGGGTTCTTGAATTGGAAAAATTGCAGGATAAGAAAAGTTTTAAAGAAGATGAATTGCTTTCGGATTTACTTTTGAGTGCAAACTCCATAAAAGAAGTTAGAAATTCATCATTGCTTAAACTGCTTAAGTCTAAGGAAATTTTAGATTTGTTGGATAATATCAATAATCTGTTACGAATTGACATGCCTGAACTAACTAGAGACAAAAGTCTTATAGGACCGGCTGATGAATACCTGAAAAAACAACTGAAAAAAAAGTTTAATTTAATTTTAGAAGAAGAAAAAGAGTTGAATAGAGAAGATTCTGAATCACTTCATGTTTTTAGAATAAGCTGCCGTGAACTAAGATATTGGGTTGAATTTTCGAATCCTGTTCTTTGTGACATAATCTGGAAAAAGATTGGTAAATGTATGCAGAAAATAGCAACATCTCTTGGTGAAGTACATGATTGTGATATACGAATGCAATTTATTAAAGATTCAAACCATTCTGCATCAGAAGAGTTAACTGAATATTTGGCTGCAAAAAGATTAAAAGAATTTAAAAAGTTTGAAAAGCAGTGGACGAAGGTTAATAAATACAATCAAGATGTTTAGTTTTTTTTGAAAGAACCTTTACATAAAAGGAATTCACATGAATAAAATTGTTGAAGATTTGAAAAAAAAAGGAATATTGTTTTCTGATGGAGCATGGGGAACAATGATGCAGGAAAAGGGTTTACAGCCGGGGGAGTGTCCGGACGAGTGGAGTCTTTCACATCCCGATGAAATTTATTCAATTGCCAAAGCATATATTGACGCAGGTTCAGATATGGTTGAGACAAACAGTTTTGGTGCAAGTTCATTTAAGCTGGAACACTTTGGTTTAGCGGATAAAGCATTTGATATAAATAAAGCGGCTGCAGAATTGTCTAGAAAAGCTGCCGGCAAAGATAAGCATGTAATTGGATCTATCGGACCAACCGGCAAGTTGCTGTTAATGGGGGATGTGACAGAAGATGAACTATATGACAGTTTTAAAGAACAGGCTATTGGATTGGAAGCCGGCGGAGCAGATGCTTGCTGTATTGAAACATTCTCTGCTCTTGATGAAGCAGCAATTGCAATAAAAGCAGTTAAGGAAAATACGAATTTGGAAGTTATTTGTACTTTTACTTTTGAAGAAACATTCAACGGAGACTATAGAACTATGATGGGGGTTTCCCCTGAACAGATGGTTGAAGCGACAGTTGCTGCAGGAGCAGATATTGTTGGAACAAATTGTGGTAATGGTATGGAAAAAATGGCAGCAATTGTTAAGGCAATGCGTTCGTATAATGCAGATATCCCTATTTTAGTTCACGGAAATGCAGGAATGCCGAAAAATATTGCAGGTAAGGTTGTTTTTCCTGAAACTCCGGAAGAGATGGCAAAGAATGTTTTAGATGTTATAAGAGCAGGAGCAGATATTGTTGGAGGATGTTGCGGAACAACACCTGAACATATTTTTGAAATACGGAAAACAGTAAAAGAGAAAAATAGTTCAGAATAGTTTTTTTGAGAGTACAAGAATTATAAATTACAAAACAGGAATTAAAACAAGAATTATAGGGTAGCAGTCTAAATTCGATTTTTAAACATGAAAAATATAAAAAAGAAAAAAAGTATGATAAAGAAGTATTATTTAGTTTTTTTAACAGTGTTGTTGGTTTCTTTATTACATGCAAATATTAATACCAACAAACCGTCAATTTCACCATTGGATTATTATCCGCAGATAGCAAAGTCTTTTGTCGCTCAGTTCCCAACTAGCCATCTTTCTAAGTTTCCGGTTAATGATCTTATATCTTCAAGAGCCTGGACAAATTATATTAATTCATATGACTATAATCATGTCTATTTTCTTCGATCTGACATCGATATGTTTTCTAAATATATGAATGATCTTGATGACTCTTTGCGTGTTGGTAATATTGATTTTGCATATCTGGTATTTAATGTTTTCAAAGAGAGACTTGCCGACAGATATGAGTATGTTGGAGAGCTTCTGACAAATGGTTTTGACTTTACAAAAAACGAATATTGGACTTGGAAAAGGCATGATGCACCATGGGCAGAGGATGAAAAAGAGTGGGATGATATCTGGAAGAAAAAGATAAAAAATGAGTATCTTGCAAGTGTTATAATCAAAGAGCTGCGTGAAGAAAATATTACTAATGGATTTGATGCTGCACAATCAGAAGAGGTGCAAATAGTAACAACTAATGATGTTGTTGATGGGGTGTCATCCAATATGACAGATGCAGTTAGTGCGGCACCTCCTATTGAGGAGGTGATCAGCAACAAGTACAAGCAGTATCTTACTGTAATTGATGATAGTGATTCTGAATATGTTTTACAGAAGTATCTTACAGCTTTTGCGATGGCTTACGATCCTCACTCTTCATATATGGCTCCTTCATCATATGAAGACTTTTCAATTGAGATGAATCTTTCCCTTGTTGGTATTGGTGCTATGTTACGTTCTGAAGATGGAATGGCAAAGATAGTAAGTATTGTTCCCGGTGGGCCTGCCGACAGAGATAAACGTGATATACAACTTGTGCCTGGAGATAAGATTATTGCTGTTGCACAAGGCGATGGACCTGCTGTCAGCATATTGCATTGGCCTATAAATAAAGCAGTTAAACTGATAAGAGGTAAAAAAGGAACAAAAGTTGTTTTAACTGTTATTCCGGCTGATGATCCTACAGATATAACAACAAAGAGAGTTGATTTGATTAGAGATGAAGTGAAGCTTGAAAAGCAGGCTGCTTCCATGGAAAAAATTATTGAAGTTGATGAACTTGGTATAACGAATGTTACTGGCGTAATTAAAGTTCCTGCCTTTTATGCACCAATGGGATCGAATGATGATGTTACTAAAAGAACAGTTTCCGAGGATGTTGAAAAACTTATTAAGGAATTTCTAAAAGAGGAAAATCCAAAGGGACTGATTTTGGACTTAAGAAACAATGGAGGAGGTTCATTGCTTGAAGCAATAAATCTTACAGGTCTTTTTATTGAGACAGGTCCGGTTGTGCAGGTTCGTGAAACATATCATGTTTCTTCTCTTAAAGACAGAGACCCCGGAGTTGCTTATGAGGGACCAATGATTGTTCTTGTAAATAAACTTAGTGCATCTGCCTCGGAAATTGTTGCAGGTGCATTGCAGGATTATGGTAGAGCACTGATTGTGGGAGATCGCAAAACACATGGTAAAGGAACTGTTCAAACGATTTTAAAGATGGGCAACGAAAAGTTTGGAAGAATTAAAGTTACAACTGCAAGTTTTTATCGTATATCAGGTGGTTCGACACAGCTTGAGGGGATTGTTCCTGATATTGTAATGCCGTCTTACCTTGATTATATGGATTTGGGTGAGGATCAACTTGATAATCCATTAGAGTGGTCTAAAATTAATCCGGAAACCTATGTTACACAGACGAATATCAACCTAATGGTTCCTTCTCTAACAAAATTGTTAAATCGTCGGATTGAAAAAGATGAAAAATTTCAGGATTTTCTGAAAATGCTTGAGCATTCAAAAGATATACAGGAAACAGTTGCTATGCCTCTCAATAAGAAGGCTAGAAAAGCTCTTTCACGTCGAGAGAATGAGATGAAAGATGTCAAAAGGAAAAATCTTGGTGCAGACTTTATTGTAGAAGATGAAGATGAGGAATTTGTTGAGGAAGAGGAAGAACAGGATGTCATTACAAAAACTGACAAAAGTAAGTTTGCAGCTGAGATTGATGATCCGGTTCTAAAACAATCTGTTTTAATTCTTGATGATATGATTGATATATCAAATGATAAAACCTATTTAAAAAGTAAATTGCTGAAACAAGACAAGGACAAAGAGGATAAAGAGGACAAAGAGAAATCATCCTTAAGGCAGTTTGTTGATGGAATTTTTCTTTGGCTTAAGAAAATATGGAGCTGGATTTCCGGAAATATATTCAGATTATGAGTTTTTGTCTGACAACTGATATTATTGATGAAAAATATTTTTCGGGAGAATTAACAAGGAATCTTGATAAAGAAGATATTTTTAAGTATTTAAATAATCAGAGTCTTCTAAAGAAAGATGGTATTGAAGTTCTTAAAACAGGGCGTAATACAATATATAAAATTTCTATGCGTTGTTCAGATGATGTGAACCAATATATTGAATGTGCTTTTAAACATTTTGCAAATGATGGTTTTATTAAGTTTTTTGTCTCTTTTATAAAGAGTTCAAAAGCTAAACGGACATGGGATAACTCTCTATATCTTACAGAAAATGGTATTGGAGTTCCTTTTCCTTTTTTCTATGTTGATATGAAGAATGGAGAAGGAGTATTTGTTTCAGAGTATTTGGGTAACAGAATTTCTTTTAAAGATAAACTAATTAATCTTTTGAGAAACAACCCGGATTTTGATATTGTGTCTAATCTTTTAAAGCAAGTTGCTTTTTCAATTCGATTAATGCATGATGCCGGTTTTCAGCATAATGATTTGGGAAATCAGAATATTCTTCTAAAGGAAAAAGATAACGGCGATTTATCTTCAATTGAATTTATAGATTTAAATAGGGGATATATAAGGAAAAAAGTGTCGATGAGACAAGTTGCCAGAGATTTGTCCCGACTTACTTTGCCTGGAGAGTTAAGAGAACTATTTGATAAATATTATTTTCTTGGAGAAAAAACAAATTTTTTGTATAGATTTTTGTTAAAACTTTATATAATTTTGTTTTCTCTACATAGTCGAACCAGAAAGTATAGACATCCTATACGGGAGCACAGAATTGCAAAGGAAAGAGTCGGATATATAGGATATCCTGAAAATTTTTCTCTAAAGAGAAAAACTATTGAAAAATAATACTTTATAAAATCTGGATGTTTCAAGAATATGTTTGTCATTGTAGGTATTTGAAATAAAGTGAGGAGTAAATATTATGGATGATGAAACAAATAATTCTGAGAGTAAATCTGGCAAGTTAAAACTCGCAAAGACAAATTCTTTAGAGAGAGAGTTGAACTCTACCCTGACAAAGGCTGTTCACGAAAAGTATGGTTCGGAGGCAGATATTGCTGAAATTGCAAAAAAGCGGAAAAGAAATATTATAATTAAATTTTTTTTATTAATTTTTGTTATTTTTGTTATTTTAGTTTCATTGTTAATTTGGATTAAGAAGGGGACTTTTTCAGGAAAAGATCCGGAAGTGTATAAAGATCTGGTTACAGCAATCAGTAATTTTACATTAAAACCTAATGATGATGATAATTTACAGAATATGGCAAAGGCTTTAGTCAAGCTATCAGCAACATTAAACGGCAGCGATAATGATATTCTGGCAACAGGTTATGCTGTTTTTGCTGTTCAGGAAATAAAGACCGGATATATTGAACTTGGAATTGCAGACAGCAAAAAATAATAGCAAACTTTCCTGAATCACCTTGTGCAGATAATTTGAAAACAATAGTAGCAGGTATCACTTGTGAAGCATGCCAAGGTTCTGGATTTACTATTGAAACGTGTGATTTATGTGACGGTAAAGGATGGTGTACCAAATGTAATGGCAGAGGTGTTATTGAAACCCTTTCAGGTCAGGAAATCAGGTGCAACCAGTGCAGTGGAACAGGCAAATGTCCTAGTTGCTCAGGAAGAGGAAAAGTTGAAAAAGAATGTAGAGCATGTAAGGGTACGGGACATGTTTTTGATGCGATAATCTTTAGGCGAGAAGCAGCTAAGATAATGACCAGAGCTCTCAGTATTTCAACATACAACCATACAAAGGCTGAAGTCATTGATTATCTAAAAAAAACTCAGAAGAGAATAAATGGAAAATAGATAAGAATGTCCTTAGATTTTCGGTTGAGTGCCAAACCATTTGCAATCAACCATTTATGTTTGATTGCAGCATCCGCAACTGTAGGGTCGCGGTTCATGACTCCGCCAAAAAGGGGGTTCAACCAGAAAAATAGGGAAAGAATGTAAGAGAATTCAAATTGTGAATTGACTTATTTATATAAATTCCTTATACTATACAACTTATATTAGAAATAGAATATTAAACAAAGCTTTATAGCACAAGAATAGGAAAAAGATGGATTTTGAAATGTTAAAACATAGTACTGCACATGTTATGGCGGCAGCTGTATGTAAAATTTATGAAGATGTAAAACTTGATATTGGTCCTGCAACTGATGATGGATTCTATTATGACTTTGATTTGTCTGAGAGAATTTCACAGGAAGACTTCCCGCGTATAGAGGAAGAGATGAAATCAATTATTGCTGCGGACTATCCTTTTGAAAAAATTGTTGTTTCACGTGATGAAGCAGAAAAGATTTTTGAAGAAAGAGGTCAATGTTATAAACTGCAGCGTTTAAATGATATCCCCGAAGATGAAGATATCAGCTTATACAAATGTGGTGATTTTATTGATTTATGTCGTGGTCCGCATATTGAAAGTACTGGACAGATAAAAGCATTCAAGCTAACAACTGTTGCAGGATCATATTTCAGAGGGATAGAGACTAATCCAATGTTACAGAGGATATACGGATTGTCAGCTCAAACACCAAAACTGCTGAAAGTTCGTTTGAAACAACTTGAAGAAGCAGCTAAAAGAGACCATAGAAAGCTTGGCAAAGAGTTAGATCTTTTTAGTATTCAGGAAGATGTTGGTCCAGGTCTTGTTCACTGGCATCCAAAAGGAGCAAGAATTCGTTCAATTATTGAAGATTTCTGGAAAAAAGAGCATTTTCGAGCCGGATATGAAATGCTTTATACTCCTAATATCGGGCGCAGTAATCTATGGGAAACATCAGGTCATCTTGAGTTTTATGGAGAAAATATGTATTCTCCAATGGATGTTGATGGCAGCCAATATTATGTAAAGCCGATGAACTGTCCATTTCATATTGAGGTTTATAAATCATCGGGCAGATCGTATAGGGAGTTGCCGTTGAGATGGGCTGAGCTTGGAACAGTATATCGCTATGAAAAAAGTGGGGTTTTGCATGGTTTGTTAAGAGTTCGTGGATTTACACAAGACGATGCACATATTTTTTGCACTCCGGAACAGATTGTTGATGAGGTGAAGGAAACTTTAAAGTTTTCTCTTAAAATGCTTGGAGCATTTGGATTCAAAAATATTGCAGCATATCTTTCAACTAAACCTGAAAAATCAGTTGGAGAAGATGAACGTTGGAATCAGGCAATAGAATCGGTACGTTTAGCTCTTGAAGCTGAAGGAATTGATTATGAGGTTGATGAAGGTGGAGGGGCATTTTACGGACCGAAGATTGATTTGAAAATAAAAGATGCTATTGGTAGAGCTTGGCAGTTAGGAACAATTCAGTTTGACTTTAATTTGCCGGAAAGATTTGATCTTACTTATGTTGGAGAAGATGGACACAAGCATCGTCCATATATGGTGCATAGAGCTCTGCTTGGTAGTCTGGAAAGATTTTTTGGAATTTTAATTGAGCACTATTCAGGTGCGTTTCCGCTATGGTTGGCACCGGAACAAGTCCGTGTTTTGCCCATTACGGACGATCAGCTTGAATATGCAAAGGAAATTGCCGCAAAATTACGTGACATGGATGTCAGAGTTAACGTTGATACTCGCTCCGATAATATTGGTGCAAAGATTCGTAAAGCTCGACTTGATAAAACCTGCTATATGCTTGTTGTCGGACAAAGAGAACAGGAAAGCGGTAAGGTTGCAGTGCGTAAACGTGGTGAAAATAACAGTGGTGAAGTAATGTCTCTTAATGAGTTTATTACTTTATTTGAAAAAGAAAACAGTCCGGAAGATTAGAAAAACCGGCAATACAGAGGAGAATGATCATTCGTTCGTTTGTAAGAATAAATGGAAAGATAAGAGTTCCGAAAGTTCGTTGCGTTGATGAAAACGGCGAAATGGTTGGTGTTGTACCAACTATTGATGCAATTAAACTTGCTCAAAGCAAAAAACTTGATTTGGTAGAGATCTCACCGGCAGCAAAGCCGCCGGTATGCCGTATTATGGATTACGGCAAGTTTCAATATAATGAGAAACAGAAGCAGAAAAATGCCAAAAAGAAACAACAAAATCATGCTGTAAAGGAGATCAAATTTCATGCTAATGTTGAAGAACATGATTTCCAGACAAAGTTGGATCACATTCGTAAGTTTTTGACAAAAGGGCATAAGGTCAAAGTCTCACTTCAGTTTCGAGGCAGAGAAAATGCTCATAAAGAACTTGGGTTTGAAATTGTTGAAAGAGTTAAAAAAGAGGTTTCTGATGTTTCATCAGTTGACTCTGAACCAAGAATGATGGGTCGTATGATCATTATGGTTCTGGCTCCTATTTCATCAAAATAAGTTTGATTAGTACTGTATGGGCGACATCATGTCGCCCCTGCCTGCTATTTAGGATGAAGATTGGTTCTGAAAATCTGCACAGCTTTTTATAAGTATATGTTTAAAAGTAAAAAAAAATGTAAAAATATAAAAAAAGAGCTGGACGTATAGAGTAAAGTTTGTTACATTTCGCCCTTGTATTTATTGAGAAAGTAAATTTGGCAAAAGCGAAGAAGGGAATTTTTTATTATGCCTAAAGCTAAAACTAAAAAAGGTGCTGCAAAACGTTTGAAAAAGACTTCAAAGGGTCTGATAAAGTACCGCAAGGCGGGCTCCGGACATCTTTTGGGTGGGAAAACACGTAAGCGTAAACGTAATTTACGTAAAGCAGGAGTCCTTAACAAATCGGAAATCAAGCGCGTATCAAACATGCTTGGATAAGTTGAATTATAAATTTAAGTAATTAACAAAATTATACGAATGCTATAGGTAGTATTCGTCTTAACAAATAAGATTGTGTAATTACAAAAGCGGAGAAAAATAATGCCAAGAGCAACAAATTCACCAGCTTCAAGAGCAAGAAAAAGAAGAGTTCTTGAACGTGCAAAAGGTTTTAGAGGATCAAGAAGCAAGCTGTATCGTCAGGCGACTGAGGCTGTAGATAAGGCTATGGTTTTTGCAACCGAGCATAGAAAAACACGTAAACGTGATTATCGTAAACTTTGGATTGCCAGAATTTCAGCAGCTTGTAAGCTTAATGGAATGAATTACAGCCGTTTCATTCAAGGTCTGACAAAGAGTAATATTGCTTTAAACAGAAAAATGCTTTCTGAAATAGCAATTTGTGACCCTGAAGGTTTTGCATCTATTGTGGACAAAGCTAAGTCTGCTCTATAAGATTCTCAAGTTAATTGAGTAATATGTAATTTATAATAAGCCATCCTTTTTAGGGTGGCTTATTTTGTTTAAAAACCTATCTGTATTGGACCAAAAATGAATTTAGAAGAATTATTACAATTGAAAAAGACTGCTTTGGATGAAGCTAAAGCAGCAAAAAACGTTCAGAAAATAGAGGATATTCGTATTAAGTATCTTAGTCGTAAAGGTATCATGCCTGCGGTTATGAAAGATCTTAGAAATGTTGCTCCGGAAGAGCGGGGAAACTTCGGTAGAACAGCAAATGAACTTAAGAATGAACTCACAAAAATTTTGTCAGACTCAAAAGATATCATGGCAGAAAAAGCTGAAGCGGCTTCTGATTTTGATTTCACCTTGCCGGGGGAGTGGAAGAATATCGGGAAAGCTCATCCAATTTCAATGGTAATTGATTCTGTTGTTGATATATTTTCCAAACTTGGTTTTACCGTTGCGGAGGGGCAGGATATTGAGGATAAATATCATAACTTTGAAGCATTAAACACGCCGATGTATCATCCATCTCTTGATCAGCTTGACACATTCTGGTTTAATGATGAACAGTTGCTTCGTACACAAACTTCCCCTGTACAGATTCGTGTTATGGAAAAGACCAAGCCACCTGTAAGAATTGTTACCCCCGGTCGTTGTTATCGCAGAGATACGACAGATGCAACACATAGTGCAAATTTTCATCAGATTGAAGGACTGTATGTTGACGAAAATGTATCTCTTGCTGATTTGAAGAGTGTTTTAGCATATTTTGCAAAAGAGATGATGGGTAAGGATGTTGAAGTTCGTTTCAGACCACATTTTTTCCCTTTCACAGAACCAAGTGTGGAGTGTGACTTCTCCTGCCATGTATGCGGTGGAAAGGGGTGTCGTGTTTGTAAGGGAAGCGGTTGGATTGAGATTGCCGGTGCCGGTATGGTTGATCCTCGTGTTTTTAAATATGTCGGATACGAAGGTGTGACAGGTTTTGCTTTTGGTATGGGAATAGAACGTATTGCCATGATTAAGTACGGTATTCCTGATATACGTTTTCTATACGAAAATGACTCACGTTTCCTAAATCAATTTTAGTGTGATCTAGCCACTGATTCACACAGATTAAACACAGATAATAACTGAGTAATGAAGTTAGAATGTGACAAAATAACAGAGCAAATAATCGGAGCAGCATTTGAGGTCTATAATATCTTAGGTTATGGTTTTTTAGAGAAAGTATATCAGAAAGCTATGCAGGTAGAGCTTATAAGAAGAGGACTTAAAGCTGATTTAGAGTATCCAGTTAAAGTATACTTCAAAAACGTTAATGTCGGAGAATATTCGGCAGATATTTTTGTTGAAGAAGAAATTCTGGTTGAGCTTAAAGTTGCTAAAATATATAACAAAGAAGATGAACCACAACTTTTAAATGAGTTGAAAGCGACAAGAGTTAAGGTGGGCATGTTGATTAACTTTGGAAAAAACAAAGTAGAATTTAAACGTTTTGTATATTAATTAATCAGTGTAGATTTGTGTTAATCCGTGGCTAATAAGAAATTTAAATAAAAAAGTAGAAGGAATTTATCATGAAATTACCATTAAGTTGGCTAAAAGAGTATGTGGATATAGATATTTCTCCGGAGGAACTTGCAGATAAATTAACAAAGTCCGGAACAGAAGTTGAATCAATTGAAATCATTGGTTCAGAATTGGATGGGGTTGTTGTTGCTCAGATAAATGATTTTATACAACATCCAAATGCTGACAGATTAAGACTTTGTCAAGTTGATGCCGGTTTAGAAGAACCTCTGCAGATTGTTTGCGGTGCATCCAATTTTGAGATAGGTGATAAAGTTGTGCTGGCAAAAGTTGGAACAGTTCTTGGTGAAGGTTTCACGATTAAAGAGGCAAAGATCAGAGGAGAAAAATCTTTTGGTATGTTATGTTCTGAACAGGAGCTTGGCATAACAGAAGAAGATTGTTCGGGAATAATGATTCTTGACACAGACTTCAAGATTGGTACACCTGTTGTTGAAATTATTGGTGAACCTGAAACAGTTTTTGAAATGGAAGTTACATGGAATCGCCCTGATTGCCTTTCAATTGTTGGTTTGGCTCGTGAAGTTGCAGCACTATGTGATGTTCCGCTGAAGATGCCTGAAATCCTATTAGATGAAAATCCGGAACAGAAATCTTCGGATTACGTAGAAGTTTCAATTGATAATCCGGAAGATTGTCCTAGGTATACAGCAAGAATTGCCGAGAATGTTAAGATTAAACCATCTCCACTTTGGATGCAGCGGAGACTTAATGCTTGTGGAATAAGAGCTATAAACAATGTTGTTGATATTACTAATTATGTTTTGTTGGAACTTGGTCAGCCTTTACATGCTTTTGACTATACACTTTTAAATGGTGGGAAAATTAATGTTCGACGTGCCCAAAAGGGCGAAAAGATTGTAACCTTGGATGATGTGGAAAGAGAACTTTATGATGACATGATTGTGATTGCAGATGATAAAGATCCGGTTGCTCTTGCCGGTGTTATGGGTGGTGCCGGCAGTGAAATTTCCGGTGATACTGCAAAAGTTCTGCTTGAGAGTGCAACATTTTCTCCGGCATCAATCAGGAGTACATCATCCAGATTATCCATGTCAAGCGAATCTGCTCATAGATTTGAGAGAACTGTTGATGCATATGGTTGTGACTTTGCAAGCAGAAGAGCTGCAGGATTAATGCAGGAACTTGCAGATGCAACAATTATGTCTGATGCTGCAGATGTGTTTCCTGCACCTAAACCTGCTCATAGTATATCGCTTTCATACAAGGATATAAACAGGTTGATGGGCTTTGAGATTGATAAAAAACAGCTTAAAGATATACTTGAATCATTAACAATCACGATTGCCGAGGTATCAGATGAGGTTCTGCAGCTTGAAATACCTTCCTACAGACCAGACTTGGTGATAGAAGCAGATGTTATTGAAGAAATTGCCCGTATGCATGGGTTGGATGATATACCCGAAGCTCCATTAAAATGCAGCGTTGTTGAAGATGCAGATGAAACCAGTTATAGACAGACACTGAAACTGAGAAAAACTCTTGAAAGTCTCGGACTGTCCGAAACTATGAACTACAGTTTCACGTCAGCAAAGCTGTTGGATATCTTCTCCCCGGAAAAGGGGCGTTTGGTTTTGCCTAATCCTGTTAGTTTGGATTACGAAATTATGCGCGATTCTTTGATTCCACAAATGGTTGAATCATTGGGTAGAAATCACGCCCGACAAGTTGAAGAAGCCTCATTCTATGAAATTGGAGCAACTTTTAAACTTGAAAAATCTCCAAAAGAGTTTCGTTCATGTTGCATTGGGCTTATGGGATCAATTGGTCGTGATTCATTAAATAAACGGACTAAAATTTCTGATCAGGAATCATTTTCATGGCTAAAAGGGCTTTTAGATAATTTAAATAGTATTTTGAAAACTGATAGTTTTGAACTTATACCCAAAGATATATGTTATTTTGAAAAAAATCGTGGTTTTGAGATATTAATTAACGGTAAAGCATGTGGAATCTGCGGTTTAATTAAAAACAAGATTAAAAATAAGTGGCGAATAAAAGATCCTTTAGCTGTTGCCGAATTTGATACGGCAGTTTTATTTGCTGCAGAAGGGCAAGATGTAACTCTGAAGCCTGTTCCTCAATATCCAAGTACATTGCGTGATCTGGCTGTTGTTGTTGATGAATCTATCTCTTATCAGAATATTGAAGAAGTCATTCTTAAACTTAAAATTAAAGAGCTTACTGACATTAATCTGTTCGATATATTTAGAGGTAAAGAAGTGGGCGATAACAAGAAAAGTTTGGCTTTTTGCCTCAAATTTCAATCTCCAAATAAAACATTGACTGACGTTCAGGTCAATAAATTCCAGAAAAAAATTATTGCTGCTCTTAAATCTAACGTCAATGCTGATATACGTGATGCATAAATGCGTAATGTGTGGCAAGTGGTAAGAATGAAGAGAGACATGGTAAATCTAGTCTGTAAGACTAAATTCAGCTTAAATTTCTTGTTGAGAAGACAAACATGTATTTCGTTCAATTAAATTAAGGTTTTAATTGTTGTTTTATCACTTTTTGGGTGATAAATTAGAAAATTAGTTTAGC
>CAYTUX010000250.1:0-10166 GCA_964441455.1 uncultured Victivallales bacterium
ATTTTTTTCTTGTACATCCCCCCATACTTTTAATATATTGCAGCTATATATCAATAATCTTGCTCAGCGGTTGATCAAAGACTTATTGAGAAGTTACAGGAATTTGTTATGAAAAAGATTATTATATTTATATTGTCTGTCATACATTTTATGACCGTTTTTGCATCGGATTTCAGACAGAATATAGTTGCTGATGATATTGATTTTGAACAGTGTAAAGTTTTATTCAACGAGGAAAGTGTGTCTGTGTCTAAGAGTGGTATTCTTTCTGCACTTGGTTTTTCAAATATAGATAAAGGTTGGCTTGCAACAGACACAAGGTCTGTTGAAGGAGATAAAATTGAATATCTTTTAGTATTTAAAAGAGATGTTGCTTTTGGCAGTATGATTTGTCGTAATGTAAGCGAGGTTAGTGTACCTGTAAACTCCGGTAATATTAGTCTGGATGATGAGAATGCGTGGGAACATCTGCAGTTTGCTCAACCAAAAGCCGGACTACTTAAATCAATTCTTCTTCCAGAAGGATTTAAAACCAGAGCAGTTCTTTTTTCGCAGATATGTACTAGAAGAGAAAGATATAATGCTTTGACATTTGTACGTTTTTTTAAGGAACGCATTGTTAATATAACTCCATATAGCGTTGCAAATGCAAATCAGGAATTTATTAAATATAATATGTTTAGTACACCCAATTACTATTTTGCAAGCAATATACCTAAAGGTGTAAGTCATTGGCAGAATATTGGGTTGACCGGTGGTGCCACAAAAATCAGTCAGCCTCCTATAAGTGAATTTAATCCTGCTTTTTTTATTATATCATGGGAAAAAGAACTCAATGTTGAGGGATTTTATCTGCAGTCCAATCTGACAAATTTTAATATTTATGAATTTGAAGGAGCCACAAATATTAATCCTGGTGTGGCTACTGATAAGGAGTGGAAGAGAATTCGAAATTTTAAATTATTTAATGCTTTCGGACAGCCTGCAGAGAGTAAATTAGAACATTTATGGGATAATATTTTTAAGCATGACAGTTCTAATGAAATCTTTGTAAAATTTGATATACCTATCAATACTAGAGGTATAAAGATTCTTATTACTTCAGTGGACAGTAGTGAAAAAGCTCAGATAGCAACCATCTCATCATTTAAGGTGTTCTCGGATATTGGCAGTGCTAAACCTGAGAAGATTTTTGCTTCCAAACTTGACACTCATCCTCCATATGAAATAAAGTTTGATATGCCTTTTGATGGCTTTGCAACATTTGTATTGAATGATTTACAGGGGAGACGCATAAGTAACATTTTTGCAAGAAAAAAGTTTGAGAAAGGTTCGCAGAGCATATATTGGGATCTCAAGAGTATCAATGGAGGATATGTCAATCCTGATAATTACAATATAACAGCTATATTTTCTCCGCAATTGAAAATTCAATATAAGATGACTCCGTACCCAAATGTTGAAATGAATAATGTTCCTTATAACGCAACTACTCCATGGAGAAATGGGCATTCAGGAACAGGCGGATGGATGTCGGATCATTCGCCTCCGCGGTCAGTTGCGGCAGGTGGAGATTATCTATATCTTGGTTCCAAATTAAGTGAGAGTGGGGAGGCTCTGATTGCATGTGATCTAAATGGCCGAAGATTATGGGGGCACGCAAACTTTGTTTCCTGGACTGGACCTGCATTTTTAACTGCAAACAGTAAAGAGGCCTTTGTTATATTGCCACATAGAGGTGAGAGTGAAAATATTTACACGATTAAGCATGATGGCTTTACAAAAAATACATGGCTTGTACGAAATGATACTTCAGAACGAAGACTCGGTGTGAGTGGAGCTACGTGTGATGACGATAAACTGTATCTCACCATAAATGCAAATCCGGATCGTTTTGCTAATGCTGTTATGCCTAATAATGTGGATTTTGAAAACAGCACTCCTAAGTATAAGGAAAAACCCAAAAGCAGCAGTCCTGAGGATGTTATAGATAATCGAGCTGAATTTGCCAGACTTTTCAGATTATATGGCACACCTCCAGGTCAGGGATATAGGGATATGAAAAACATGACGGGAGTTTTGAATAAACTTGAGAGCACCTCTTATTCAGGAAAGAGACAACATATTGTTCTTGCCTTTAAAAATGAAGCTCAGATTGGTTCTCTTGCTTTTCCTTTCCCGAAAGGTGATTATGACTTATCGTTAAGCTATCTTAAGAAAAGTGCATCTCTTCCTTTCGATCCAAATAATGATGAAAAATGGTCGGAGTTTTATCGAGGTAGAGGTAAGGGATGGACTGTTCTGCCACTACCTGAAAATGTTTCAACAAGAGCTCTTAGAGTTTCATTCGACAAACGTGATGAATTGGAGTTGGAGTTGGAAAGTTCTCTGTCAGACGATAGTGAACTTGAATTTAATATTAAGGATAATAACAGCAGTGATGGGGGGATGTTTGGCAATATGAACTGGCAGGCAACTCTTGACGGTATGAAAATTCTCCGTAAACGTTTTAAAAGCCTTGACAAAGGAGTTCGTATTGTCACAAGTTCAGGCAATATGAATGATGACGGAGAATGGGACGCCAGGCGCAACAAGCCAATAACACGAAAAAATCCAGCCATATATATGCTTGAATGGAAGCAAAAACACAGAATATCAGGACTTGCAATAAAGGAAATCGATGCAAGGCTGACCGAGATTGACTATTACTCAGGACCTGATGACGGACCTATAGACATAAATGCAGATAAAAATTGGATAAATATTGCTGAGTATAAACAAAAGCGAAGATATTATTATATGCCTGATGTGAATAACAATACGGCTGCTGTCTATCTTGATGGTTATGTTGATTTTGGTGAAGATATAGAAACTCGTGCAATACGCTTGCGTATGGTTGAAGTTTGGATGCAGCGAGGCGAAGGTCGCGAAGCTATGTATGGTGTGCATAAAGATCGTGGAGGAATGGCTCTTTCTTCTACCCGCTGCAGAGTTTATGGTGTTACAGCAGTTCAATACATAGGTGGTGAGATTCCTGTTGACCCTATGCAGTATGAAAGACTTGAAGTATATGATATTGCAGGTAAAAAAAAGCTCTCGGAAATGTATCTTGCAGATCCCGGGCAAATAATAAAATCATCGAACGGAAAAATTTATGCCATAAGTGCAGGTGATATTTATTTAGTAGATATTGCTTCAAAACAAGCTGATTTGTTTACAGCAGATCCAATAAAACCTATTGCTGTTGCAGCCGATAAAGATGGTAATATTTATGTGTATGATGCTGATAAATCCCGTTTGAATGTACAGGTTTATAACTCCGACGGAAACAAAATCAGGTCAATAGGTAAAGCGGGTGGGCATGTCTCAGGAAAATGGAATCCTGAAGAAATTGGCTGGATAAATGCAGGTGCAGATATAGCAATTGATAAAAATTCACATTTGTGGATTGTTGAAGTATCTAAAAATCCTAAGCGAGTTTCACAATGGACGACAGATGGCAAGTTTTTGCGGGATTTTTTTGGAAACACCGGATACGGAGGAGGAGGCTGTTTGAATCCATATGATAAGACAAAACTTTATTATGCTGATTCATACAACGTAAATGGAGTAATGGAATTTGATATTAACTGGAAAAACCGCAATACGAGGCTTTCCAGCTGTTTTTATACAGGTCGTGTTAGAGCAGGAGAGGTGCCAATCAAAATAGATGGAAACCTCTATCTTGTAACAAGACCTCTATTTGCAGCACAGGGGTATGGAGCTGTTTATTTACGTAAAGGTGAAGAACTTGTTCATGTAGCTGCAATGGGTGATGCGTCCAGTTATCCCGGTTTTGATGATCCTGAAATAATAAATTATCTTGGAGCAAAGGTGCTTGGCGATATGCTATTCTGCTGGAGCGATATTAATGGAGACGGTAAGCTTCAGTTAAACGAAGTCGTCTTTCGGGAAAAGCCGGGTGATGCCGGAGCATATCAGGCATATGTGTCTTGGTTTGACAATGAGCTTGGTGTCCAATCTGAAAATGGACGTTATGAGGTTGAAAAATTTCTCGCAAATGGTGTGCCGTTGTACAAGTATGTCCAAACTCCTCAATTGCCTAAGCAACCGGGAATGAAGACTTTGGATGGAAATTATGTTTTCTGGGATGGATATAGAGGACGCGACAAAAAACAGGTTCATGCTGGTTACTCAAAAGATGGAAAAAAAATTTGGGAATATCCTGTTGAGGGGTATGGTGTTCATGCAATCAGTAAAGCCGGACATCTCACAGGTGAACAAGTTGTCTCTGAGTTTGATATAATTGGAATGGTGAAAGCAAACAAACCCGAAATGGGCTCTTTTCATATGAGCAATTCAAATATCGGTCGCTGGAATCTATGGACTGATGACGGTATTCTGATAGGGGAAACAATGCTTGATCGTAGAGATCCTAATGGTATGCCTTGGAATATAAAAAAACACGAATATGATATGGATCTGACAGGTATTAATGGTGGAAGTGAACATTTTAGAGGCTATTTTACAAAAACGTTAGACGGCAAATATTATATTGTTGCAGGACACAATTTTATTGGGGTGCTTGAAGTTTTAGGAATTGACGATATAATTCGCACAAAGGTTCCTGTTAAAGTAACAAAAGAAGATGTTAAAGCTATGGAGGCGTGGAATAGAGAGAGACAAGCCGAGCAGGTTTACGCAGATGCAAAGGTGATCAACTGCACGAAAACTTCAAACATGATTGTTCCGGATGGGGTCATCGCCGAGTGGGAAAATCCTGTTGCTGAAATTGACGGTAAACAGAAATTTTATATGAAATTTGATGAATCTAATTTGTACTTGGCTTATGAAGTTACAGAAAAAGGTCCATTTAAAAATAGAGGTGAAGATTGGAGGCGACTTTTCAAAACCGGTGCATGTGTTGACCTTCAAGTTGCAACAGATGCCTCTGCTGATAAGACAAGAAAAAATGATGTTGTTAAAGGTGACTCAAGAATTCTTATCTCAACATTTAAGGGAAAAACAATTGCTGTACTATATCAGCCTATCGCACCGGATGCTCCGAAATCCGAAGAATGGGAAACGCATACAATGGTCTTTGCAGCTGCATTTGATAAAGTTAAAATAATTGATGATGCAGAAATAGGTTATCAGAACAGAGCTAACTCATACAGTGTTGAGGCTATTATTCCTTTGGAAAGTATTGGAATGAAAATGGAAACCGACATGAGGATGAAAATGGATTGGGGAATTCTCAGAACAGACCAAGACGCTTCAGCTGTTTATGAACGTCTTTACTGGTCAAATAAAAATACGATGACGATCTCTGATGAGGCTGTTGAAGCGGTTCTGAAACCGGATCTTTGGGGATATGTATATTTTATAATGCCTGAAAAAACACTGCTGGATACCAGCAAAGCCACGGATATTCTTGAAAGTGGAAAATCAAAGGATATTGATGAGGAGGATATACTTGATGAATTGGAAAACTTTTAAGCTGCATAAACAAAATTATCCATCTGTGTTATGAAATAAAGCATTGATTCTCTGGTCTTCATAAATCATTGACAGTTGATTCCCGTAAAAACCACCAGAATCATATAAAACATTTAAAATCATATAACGATAATCAGATCATGTTATCATTAAAAATCAACTTTAGATGTCAAACAAAACTTTTCACATAAATTTTTTAATCTTTGCAATACAATCTTTTCTTTGATAAAATTCTTTTTAATTTTTAAATATGGAGTCAATAATGAATAGTATAAACTTTAATGAAAATATACCTGTTGCATATGATGTTGATGTAGTTGTTGTAGGAGGTGGTCCTGCCGGAGTCGGTGCTGCTTTTTCAGCTGCCAAAAGCGGGCAAAGCGTGCTTGTTATAGAACAGATGAACTGTCTGGGAGGAATTTCTACTGCCGGTTGGCATGGTCATCTGTGTCAATACAGTTCATGGGGAAATCCTGAAGAGAGAGTTGTCGGAGGACTGGGACACCGTCTTTGCAAGCAGATGGTTGCAGATGGATACGCCAGATATGATATATGCAATTGTGACTTTGAAGTTGAATATTTTAAGTTTTTGTTGGAAAAAGAGAGCAAAAAACTACCAAATCTTAAGATTCTTTATTATACACAATTTTCAGAAGCTGTTGTTGAAGGCAGTGAAATTAAATATGTAATTATTCAGAATAAATCAGGAAGACAGGCGGTAAAAGCAAAGCAATTTATTGATTGCAGCGGTGATGCAGATTTGGCTGCCCGATCCGGGGTTCCTTTTGAATTTGGACGTAAAAGTGATGGTGCAACTCAGCCTATGACACTAATGTTTCAACTTGGTGGAGTTGACTGGAATAAGGTTTCAGAATTCAAAAGACAGTATGCCTTGGAAAATCCTGATGACAAACAACCCTACAAGCTTTGTGGTGTTTTTAAGGAAGCACAGGAAAATGGTGACATGAAGCCGTATCAGGATGGTATAATGGGATGGTGGTGGACTCCCACACGCCCGGATCAGGTTGGAATTAACTTTACGCATATATTTGGAAAGAGCTGCATAAATGCCGAAGATTTGACTGCGGCTACAATTGAAGGTCGGGATCAGGCATACCAAACTGTAGATGTCTATCGTAAATATATTCCGGGTATGGAGAACTCCTGGATGAGCCATACAGCTCAACTTATGGGAACTCGTGAAAGTCGTAGAATTATCGGTCACCATGTTATTACTGAAGAGGATATTCTAAATGAGAGTGAATTTGAAGACTCAATTGGCTATGGCTCTTTCTTTATTGATCTTCACAACTGCACCGGTATTGGTATGGATAAAGAAACTATTCGTCCTCGAAAAGGATTTAAATATCAGATTCCTTTTAGAGCATTAGTTCCACAGAAAATTATAAATTTGCTTGTTGCAGGTCGTTGCATAAGTTCAACACATGTCGCACTTGGAAGTTTGCGAGTGATGCCTCAATGTATGCTTGAAGGGGAAGCATGTGGAATTGCTGCAAGCATGGCTATTAATGATGATGCACAAGTTGCAGACATATCTATAAAGAAATTACAAAATACTTTAAGAGATAATGGCTCAATCATTACTGCAGAGGATATTAAACGATTGAAAACCTTTTGAGCAGCGGTAGCGAACCGATAGATCAAATATTATGGGGTGTAGGCGGTTTAACTTGTAAATAAGGGTCGTTGCGTTACCTTGAAAAAATGCGAATCAACCACTATAAACTTCAACTTTACTGGTAGAATATGAAACACTCTCGTTCAGATTATGAAAAAAAATGATTATTGATGAAATATTTTATTGAACAGGTTGCTGTTGGTTGATATGCTTTCGTAATTTGTCTGAAAACAGGAGTCTATATTATGATTGGAAAAACATTTTTACATGGTGGTGATTATAATCCTGAGCAGTGTAATGAAGAAATCTGGCTGGAAGATATGCGTTTGGCAAAGCTTGCTAATGTTAATACGATGACAGTTGGTATCTTTTCATGGTCAATGCTTGAGCTTAAAGAGGGACAGTATGATTTTCACTGGCTCGATAGAATTTTTGAACTTCTTAATGAAAATGGAATGAAAGCAGTTCTTGCCTCTCCTTCAGCAGCTCAGCCGCGTTGGATGAGTGAAAAGTATCCGGAAGTCTTAAGAACTAAACACGATAGAGTTCGTCAGGAACATAGGGTTAGGGTTAATTACTGTCTGACTTCGCCAATTTATCGCCGGAAATGTGCCGAGATGACCAGGCTGCTTGCTGAAAGATATGGCAGAAATCCGGCTCTAATTATGTGGCATGTTTCTAATGAATATCATGGTGATTGTCATTGCGAGTTGTGTCAGGATGCTTTTAGAGTATGGCTTGAAAAACGATACAAGACTTTAGAGAATTTAAATGATGCATGGTGTACTGCTTTTTGGAGTCATCGCTATTCAGACTGGTCGGAGATTCGCTCGCCGCAACCATGGCCTGAAGGAGAGTGGAGTATGCTTTCATTGGGTATGGCATGGAAAAGATTTTTTAATGATCAGACAATTTCATTTTTTCATAATGAGGCTGATGTTATGCGCGAGATTACCCCATCTGTTCCTGTTACTTCAAATATTCATACATGGGATATGAATTGGAAATTGCTTGCAGATGCTGTTGATATTGTAAGTTATGACTCATATCCAAAATTTGAAGCAAATAATGGTGATTGCTTTAAGGGGCTGAATGCTTCATTTAAATATGATTATATGAGAGGTTTTAAACGTAAGCCTTTTATTTTGATGGAAAATAATCCAAGTTCTCCTCCCGGCAAAAAGTTGCGTCGCCCCGGTTATCACATCACAAAAGCAATGCAGGCGGTATCTGCCGGTTCAGATAGTGTTATGTATTTTCAGTGGCGTAATGTTCCAAATGATGTGGAGATGTTTCATGGTGCAGTTGTCAATCATGATGGACGAAGTGATACCAGAGCTTTCCGGGAAGTATCTAAAGTTGGCGAGTTGCTTGAAGATATAAAAGATGTTTGTGGAACATCGATAGATGCACAGGTTGCATTGATTTATGACGAAGAAAATCATTGGGGAGTGGAGTTTTCAACAACAGCACGCTGGGATGAACGTTCTTATGACAATCAGGTCAGAGATCATTACAGAGCATTCTGGAATAGAGGAATTGCTGTTGATGTGATCTCATCTTTGGCTGATTTCAGTTCATATAAAATTTTAGTTGCGCCTGTACTGTATATGCTTTTACCAGGAGTTGCAGAGTGTATAACAGAATTTGTGGAAAAAGGAGGAACTTTTGTAACTACATTCTGGAGTGGTTATGTAAACGAAGAGAATAAGGCAATTTTCGGTGGAGCTCCCGGAGCACTGAGTGAAGTGTTGGGAATTCGCTCTGAAGAACTGGATGCTTGCGATAATGCAATGGAATTTAACGGTAAGATTTGGAAGACACTTCTCTTTGCTGAAATTATACATCCTGAAGGAGCTGATGTTATATCTACATTTAAGAATGAATTTTATGCAGGGGCACCTGCTTTGACTTGTAATTCGTATGGTTTGGGCAAGGCATATTATATGTGTGCCGCACATGATGAAAATTTTATGAATGAATTTTATGGTCGCCTGATTAAAGATGCCGGAGTGAAAACTTTATATGACAGACCTCTACCTAAAGGGATGACATGCAGAGAGCGTGGCGGAAAACTTTTTATTATGAATTTTGCCCCGATATCAAATGAAGTTACTTTGCCGGGGGGCAAAACAATTGTTATAGATGCAGGGCAGACAGTGATTGTATGAGTTTGCAAATTTAAAATCTGTGTGAATTTTTATGAAAAAAGAGTAATATATTAAGAAATCGACAGAAATTTGATAAAGCTCCGCCCTGCGTTGAACAATTACAGATGTTTTTTTATAATTTGTTAGGAGAATAAATTAACTATTCCCGAATTTTGGGTTCTATAGGTGGCAATATTGTATTTACCTGCAGATCTCGCCCTGTATAAAGTCCGGTAAAGCCAACTTTTTTCATCTTAACTCCATTTTCTCTTATTCTTTTTGAGAATTTATCAGGAAATTTATTCATAAAATCGGTACAGAACTCTTTTGTTCCATAAACAACTCCATAAGACATGTACCTTACACGACTATGTAATGAGTCAACAAAGGACATTCTTCCCCTTTTATGGATCACTTTTTCCACCTCTTCGTGTGAAAACCCTTTCTTAACAACTTTACCTTTCTGATCTGTTACTTCTTCTCCAACATCTACAATATAGCCTCGATACCATTTTCTCGCATCTAACCATTTTTTATTGAACTCACTACGCTTCAATAACTTACTTGGTTGACAATCAGAGCTGTTAAATCTGTTTACCAAATCAACAACAGCCATTCTTGCTTTTCTGCTTCCTGCATATGCAGCACCATAACTGCAATACAGATAATCTTTTGAATCTTTAACAAGACCTGCTCTAATGGGATTTAATTCAATATATGTCGACATTGAAAACAGTGCACCTGGATTATTTTGTATCAGCATACTTTTATACCTTTGACCCCAGAACACTCCGTCTCTCTGATATTTAGTGTTATGCCAGCAGGCGTAACGCTGTTTAACTGTTTTCATAAATGCAGGAGTACTATACATACGATCT
>CAYTUX010000251.1:0-11038 GCA_964441455.1 uncultured Victivallales bacterium
CAGCCTTGGGAATTGACTCAAATGTATTCATTGACCCAGATTTTAAATGTTCGCCAATAATACCTGAGAAATTAGAGTGAAAGGGTGACGAATGTGTGACATAATATAGTATCTGGTCAACAATAATGTTTCTATACATAGAAACATTATTGTTCAATTCTATCGATCTTGCCGTCACGCATATGCAGGCATGAATAAGCATATTGAGTAAATTTAATCATAAAAATATGATAAATACAATAACATTTTTGGATTGATATATGATAATCATTTTTCGTTTGAGACGACTTTATGAGAACGTTTTCGTTATTATAAATTAGTCTCCACCAAAAAAAATAGAATTCCGCACGTTTTTTCTTTTGGGTCTGTAACCTTATGCTAGTCAGCAAATTAACAAAACAAGCGATGGTCTATGTAAAGTTTTGTTGGCTAATATCTTGTAGAATATTGTTGGGAATCTGGCATTTTCTTTATTGTCTAAATTTCTAACTCTTTTATGGAAAATCATATGATTGCAAAAAAAAATCCCATGGTATGAAACCATAAATGGGGTCAATTGTTTATTAAAAAATCTAAATTCTTGAAATAAAGTCATTTAAGAGCATGAAAAGAAAAAACCGTAATTCCGACAAAAGAGCTTTTAATTCTTGTATTTTAGTTATATATATGTTTATATATTATATTAATTTACAAAAATTTTTAATTTTGCAATTTTTTATACAATGAATCAGTTTAACAATATAAATATGATAGATGCTGTTTTAAAATTTATAAAAACTAATAAACTAGATATAGGTTTCTGGTGTATATTTGCCGGTTTAATATGGTTTGTATATGGAATACAAGGTAATAATCAGGAGGTCTATAGGCATGGAAGTTCTGCAATTCTTTGGATGGTCAACCGTTGGGATGGCAGCGGAGGTGATTTGTCACATTGCTGGCTGATTCCTTTAATTAGTCTTGGAGTGGTAATATGGCGTAGAAAAGAGTTTGCAAAAGCAGAAATTAAACCCTGTTATTGGGGACTTCCTTTGATTATTTTATGCTTGATATTTCATTGGGTTGGATTTAGAGCACAGCTGACAAGAGTATCTTTGCTTACAATTATTGGACTTTTATGGTCTGTTCCCCTATTTTTATATGGTAAAGAGGTTGCCAAACTGCTTGTTTTTCCATGTGCATATTTAATATTAAGCATCCCGTTAAGCTTTATGAATCAGATTACATTTCCTTTGAGAATATTTGCCAGCACTTGTTCGGTCGGAATGCTTAATGGAATTGGCATTGCTGCTGTTCAACAGGGAACAATGATATACTCAAATGCAGGGGAGGGATTTAATTTTAATGTTGCAGACCCCTGCAGCGGCTTGCGTTCAATATTAGCAATGGTTGCAATAGCAGCCGCATATGGTAACCTGACTCAAAAAAAACAATGGAAAAAATGGGCTGTTTTTTGTCTTGCTCTGCCGATGGCAATTATAGGAAATATATCAAGAATATTAATTATTGCAGTTATGGCTCAATGGAAAGGTCAGGAAGTTGCTTCATTCATTCATGACTATTCAGATTTTATTATATTCCCTGTGGCAGTATTACTTATGATTTTTGTCGGTGAATTACTAAGAAAAATAGATTTCAGCAAACTGAAAAAGGGTAATAAATGAGAAATAAAATCATAAATTTTTCTATAGTTATTATTCTTATGTTGGTTTCCGGGACAATTATGCTGATTCAGCAAAATACAGATCCTGCTCTTTTAAAAAGTAAAGTTAAACTTGACATACCGGATAAATTTGATATATATTCAGGTTATGATATTCTTTTTTGTCAGAATTTGGAGTGCGGCAGAGCATATAAGTCGTCAGAATTAAAATTGAAAGGTACAAACCTCTGTCTGAAATGTGAAGCAGAACTTGATACCATATCCATCGGCGAAAAACTTTCACTTCCTGAAGACACAAAAATGAGTAAAAAGAATTTTCTTTCCAGTGATGGCAGAGAGATTAGAGTTTCAATTGTTTTGAGTGGATACGAGCAGAAGAGTATTCATCGCCCGCAGCAATGCCTTCCTGCTCAGGGATTTTCGATTGACAACACAAATGTTGAGTTCGTTAAAATTGGTGATGACAAGCAATTAGATATTTCCATGCTTGAACTAAGGTTGCCTGATGGTCTGGGAGGTTACTCTAAATTCTATTATGCATATTGGTTTATTGGGCCCGAGTCGGAAACTGCAACTCATCTAGAAAGGCTGCTGTTAATGTCCAAAGACAGAGTGTTTAGAAATGTTGCATCTCAGTGGGCATATATAGCAATATCAATAGAGTCGTTCGAGGGAGATATTGATGGAAAACAGGAATTGAAGCAATTTATTAAAGAGCTATATCCATATGTTGTAAATAATGATTAGATTCGACTTAATATTTAAGACAGAAATTTAGCCACGAAGCACCTAGGGCGGCATAGCTGCAACAAAGAGGATTCTCTTAAAAAGTTTATAAAGAAACACGGATGACGCTGATCGGCCATTCGTTGCACTTCCCGCAGGCCGGGACTAGTAAACTAGCTGTCGCAGACTCCAGCGCCTATCTCCCGTCGGTCGGTTCCTTACAGATGTTCGCAGATATAAAAGATTAGATAAATAATTATTAGCGATAATCCGTAAAATCTGTGTCATCTGCGTTCCCAAAAAAGAAAAAGTTGACAAGTTATAAATGGTCTTATAAACTGTTGATATTATACGGTTAAAAAAGTGCTTAAAAATAAACGATCAAAAATCCTCCTTCGCCTTTCAGGCTATGGCGTGACAGGCAAGAAAATTAATGATTGTAGTACGAAAATACACGAAAAAAGAATCCGCCTTTGCCGTGCCGGACTATGGCGAGACAAGAAGAATGCGTTGCTTAAAAAAGTTCTAAGTGTTAAGTTATAAGTGCTAAGTTTCTCTGCGAGGCAAGGAAGGAAAAAGCAATAAACCAAAAGTTTATGGAACAATGCATGTTTACAATCGTGCTGTGAATCATAAAGTTATGTGTAGATTGTTCGTTGCGTAATTAATTTTGCAAGTAGAATGTGGTTTGGAAGCTGAAACTTGCTAGCATGCATCGTTCCATAAGCTCTGCTTATGGCGGTACATATCTTTGAGCAACGCGACTTTCGTGTAATTTCGTGCTTTTCGTGGTAAAGAAAAAGAAAAAGTTGACATGTTTTTTTGATAGAACAAACAATTAATATAGGAGATGCAAAATGAATACAAAACTTAGAGAAAACATATATTGGGTTGGAAGTATTGATTATAATGTCAGAGACTTCCATGGCTACAGAACAGAACGCGGTTCAACATATAACTCATATTTAATTCTTGACAAGAAAAATACACTTATTGATACAGTTAAAAAGCCTTTTGCTCAAGAACTATTAAAAAATATTGAAAAACATATTTCTGTAGAAAAGATTGACTATGTCATATGTAACCATGCAGAGCCTGACCACTCGGGATCTTTGCCGATTATTATGGAAAAGTGCTCTAATGCAAAATTGGTATGTGATGCAAAATGTCAGGCTATATTAGATTTGTATTATGACATAAGCCAATGGAACTTTGAGATTGTAAAAACAGGTGAATCAATTTCTCTTGGAAAAAGAACTGTTTCATTTTTAGAAACTCCAATGGTTCACTGGCCTGAATCAATGTTCACGTATATTCCTGAAGAGAAAATTTTATTTTCAATGGATGCGTTTGGTCAGCATTACTCATCATCTTTAAGATTTGATTATGAGAACAAGTTTGAGACAATATTTGAAGAGGCAAAAACATATTACGCAAATATTGTAATGTTGTATGGAAACCAAGTACTTAAGACACTTGAAGCTGCAAAAGACCTTGAAATTGAAATTATTGCACCTAGTCATGGTATTATTTGGTCTAAGTATATTCCTGAAATTATTGCTGCATATAAAGACTGGGCTGTTTGTAAGGCAAATAAAAAAGTTCTTATTATGTATTCAACAATGTGGAAAAGTACAGAAAAGATGGCTGTTGCAATTAGAAATGGCGCAAATGAATTCGATGTGGATGTTCGTTTCTATAATATTGATGATATTCATAAAACAGTATTAGTAGATGAAGTTCTTGATACTGCTACAATTGCTATTGGCAGCGCAACTCTTAATCAAGGAGTTATGCCTGATATGGCATCTGTCTTAACATATTTAAAGGGGCTTAAACCTCAGAATAAATCAGCATTATGTTTTGGTTCATACGGTTGGGCACCTGCTGCTACAAAAGAGCTTACCTATTATGTGGAAGCAATGCGTATGGACATTCTTCAAGATCCAATTGTATGTAAATATAATCCAACAGAAGAGGTGCTTGAGCAGTGTAGAGAAGCTGGCAGAATTCTTGCAAAAAAGGCGTTGGAAACATAATAAAAAATGGTAAATTGTAAAAGGTAAATGTTAAAATTCCTTTTGCTCATGCTAGATATATTGCAGAGCAACATCATAGTTTACCGTTTAAATTTTATCTTTTATAGTTTAGGTGCATTGCAAAAAAAAGGCATGTAGGGGGTGAGATATATCTCGCCCTAATTCTTTTGAAGTCGGTTTCATTAACAATTATTCTATAGCTTCTTCCAAAATTCCATTCGTTTTTTTATGATATCCTCATAGCCGGCTTCTTTTGGAAGATAATATCTTGCAGATGTGGGAACATATTCCTGTTCTTCAACAAAACTGTTTTCATGACTGTGAGGATAATCATACTTTGCATTCTTTTCCTCTTCAGTTTTTGTTACTGCATTAATTTTAACATTTTTAAGGTGTTCAGGAACCGGGAGAACTCTGCCATTCTCAACATCATCAATGGCAGAATTAATCGCCATATACGAAGCATTACTTTTTGGTGCTGTCGCCAGATATGTTGTTGCCTGAGCAAGAGTAATTCTTGCCTCCGGCATTCCTATAAATTCAACTGATTGCATTGCCGCAACTGCAATAGTTAAACCTCTTGGATCTGCATTGCCAATATCTTCTGATGCAAGAATAATTAATCTTCTAGCGATAAACCTTGGATCCTCTCCGGCTTCAAGCATCTTTGCAAGCCAATAAACTGCCGCATGAGGATCGGAACCCCGCACACTTTTAATAAATGCCGAAATTGTGTCATAGTGACCATCTTCATTTTTATCATAAAGAACAGTCTTTTTCTGAATAGACTCTTTAGCTTCCTCTTCTCCAATAACGATTACTCCATTTTCATTAGGTGGAGTTGTTATGACAGCCAATTCAAGGGAATTAAGAGCTTTTCTTGCATCACCATTGCATGTTACGGCAAGATATTTATAGACAACTTCATTGATATCGGTATTATATTCAACAAGTCCTCGAGAATCTGTTAATGACCTTTTTAGAAGATTTATAATATCTTCTTCTTCAAGAGCTTTAAGCTCAAATACTAAAGATCTTGATAATAGAGGAGAATTAACAAAAAAGTTTGGATTATGAGTTGTTGCACCAATTAAGATGACTGTTCCATCTTCAAGATGAGGAAGCATCACATCTTGTTGAGACTTGTTAAATCGATGTATTTCATCAACAAAAAGTATAGTTTTCTTGCCCGAAAGCTTCATATGACCTTTTGCCATTTCAAAAATCTTACGAAGTTCGGAAACATTTGAGGTTACACCACTAGCTCTTTCAAATCTACTACTAGTCACTTTGGCGATAACTTCGGCAATTGATGTTTTTCCACATCCCGGAGGTCCATAAAAGATAATACTGGATATTCTATCTGCTTCAATGGCTCTGCGAAGTAGTTTGCCCTCCCCTACTACATCCTCCTGACCGGCAATCTCGTCAAGTGTTTCAGGACGCATACGTGCTGCAAGAGGAACAGCATGAAAAGGTTTGTCAACCCCTTTATGAAAGATATCTGTTTCGTCTTGCTTTGCCATGGTATTTCCTGATAAATGTATAAAAAAACCCCCATTTTGTCGTAGAAGGTATTATTCTTGGAACCTCAATGCGAGGTGGGAACAATAGCTGCTGCTTTCAAGGTCCCCGAAGGGCATAGTGTCTACAGCATATTCAAGTTCCCTTATAATCTTAAAGGGTCAGAAAAATCAGCCTTTTCGCGTACAAAACAGGGGCAATAAATAATTAATTGAATTATTTATGGTTTAATCATCTCATATTCTTCATTTTTTTTCAATAAAAAAATGAAATTAATCTTATCAATTTTTAAATATTGACACAAAAACATTAATAATATAAACTTTCCTCATTAATTAGAAGATAGAAAGAAAAACATATGAACAACTCCTTTTGGGATTTATTTCACGAATTTTACTTCTGGGCAGCGTTTCTAGGCTGGATGACAGCTCAATCTATAAAAATTCTTATTGCTCTAGTAAAAACCAAAAAATTTGATTGCCGTTACTATATGAGTACAGGCGGAATGCCTAGTGCACATTCAGCATCAGTTTCTGCACTTGCAACTGCTGTTGGATTGGGAGCCGGCTGGGATCAACCGATAACTATTCTTGCAATTCTATTTGCAATGATTACTATGTTTGATGCATCTACTGTAAGAAAAGCTGCCGGCGAACAGGCTAAAATCATCAACGACATAGTTGAACAGCTGTTTTCTGAACACAAGGTTTCTGAAGGCAAACTCAAAGAACTTTTAGGTCACACAAGGCTTGAAGTTTTTATGGGAATGATTCTTGGCATTGTTGTTGCAATACTTGTATATACAGTATCTTTAGATATCAATAACAAACCTGAAACCGAAAAAAACTATATAAATAGAGCTAAAAGTATGATGGACTCATTAAAAGAAAATGAAGCATCTTAATAATTTTTTAAAAAATATTCCTAAAGACAAATGGTTCAATTGGCATTGGCAAGTTGAAAATTCAATATCGAAACCTCCCAAAAACATAATCACAAATGAAAAAGAGATATTAGCTGTTTTAGAAAAATATCCTTTTAAGATAACCCCATACTATTTTGCACTTATTCATGATTTCTCCGAAAAAAATCCGATATTCAGAATGTCTTTTCCAACAATCAATGAATTGCTGACAAATAGATATACACGTGAAGATCCATTTGACGAAGATATTCACTCACCTGTTCCCGGCATTATCAATAGATACAAAAACAGAGTAGTTCTAATGGCAACAAACATTTGTGCGGTCAACTGCCGACACTGCACAAGAAAAAACAGGCTTAAAGATTACAACACAGAAGACTACTTCAATAATATATTTAATTATTTAGAGAAACATAAAGAGATCAGAGAAGTTCTGGTTTCAGGAGGAGACCCATTGATGCTCTCTGATGAGAAAATTGATTGGTTAATCAACAATATCAAAAAAAATGAACACATCAAAATAATTCGTATTGGCACAAGAATTCCCGCAACCCTACCCATGCGTATAACACCAGAACTGGCAAACATCTTATCAAAACATTCTCCGGTATGGATAAGCACACACTTTAATCATCCCGCAGAGCTAACAAATGAGTCAGAAAAAGCTTGCAAATTATTAGTTGAAAAGGGAATACCATTAGTAAATCAGACAGTACTGCTTAAAGGAGTAAACGATGATATTCAAACCCTAAAAAAACTATTTAATGGTTTACAAGAGATGAGAATTAAACCATACTATGCATTTTTAGGAGACCCAGTTCTAGGTACTGAACATTTTTATTTCTCCCCTGAAAAAACAAAAAAGTTAGAAAAAATGTTAAGGGAACAAATTAGTGGACTGGCAATGCCCGCATTCGTTGCAGATATTGCTGATAAAAAAAGCAAAGTACCAATAAAAGAATTAAGAGCTGAGAGTTAAGTTTTGATTCTGTAAAAAATTGTATGAAAGAATATTAAAAACAAGAAAAATAAAATTTTTTATGGAATGATTAAGCTGCTCAGCTACTAACTTTGCAATGGATCTTTGAATTATGCAAAAAATTGATTTAAGTTATTAGCTAGGTGACCTGGGCTGGTATAATTTGACCTTTCAGGGCGTTACACAGAGGGGAAACAAACAGTATACATCTAATTGCGGAAGATGGGCTGATATCGCAAGTTGTTGTTTGAGCAAGAATGGCTTTCCAAAACTAAACTGCAAGAAAATTGCCAACCAGAAAAACAGGGCATCTTGACCTTAGAACTTAGAACAGAAAGAAACAAATGAATATATACTTAATAATTATTATAGCAATCTTAATTGCACAATATCTGCTGGGACTAATATCCGATTTACTAAACGTCTCAAATATAAAGGAAAATCTTCCAGAAGAATTTAAAGATGTTTACGATAATGAAAAATACAAAAAATCACAGCATTATCTTAAAGACACAACAAAATTTGGTTTAGTTCAATCGACTTTATCAATAATCTTTCTAATTCCATTTATCACATTTGGTGGATTCAGCTACATTGATACTGTTGCAAGAAATATTAGCAACAATCAGATCATACAAGGACTAATCTTTTTAGGTATCATCATTATTGCCGGAGTAATAATCGGAATTCCATTTTCATTATACTCAACATTTCATATTGAAGAAAAATATGGATTTAATAAAACAACTCCAAAAACATTTGTTCTGGATTTAGCAAAAACTCTTTTACTAACGATACTAATTGGTGCCCCAATTATGGCACTTGTTTTCTGGTTTTTCATCAAATTTGAAGGAATGGCATGGCTATACTGCTGGATAGCAATAACAGCTTTTCAAATCACACTTACATTCCTGGCACCAATACTGATTATGCCACTATTTAACAAATTCATTCCATTGGAAGATTGCGAACTTAAAGACGAAATTGAGCAATATGCATCAAAAGAAAACTTTAAAATGAAGGGCGTTTTCACCATGGATGGTTCAAAAAGGTCATCCAAATCAAATGCATTTTTTACAGGCTTCGGAAAATCAAGAAGAATTGTTCTTTTCGATACACTGGTAGAAAAACATACAACACAAGAACTCACTGCTGTACTTGCCCATGAAATGGGTCACTACAAGAAAAAACATATATTAAAAATGATTATCACTTCCATCATAGAATCAGGTATAATGTTCTACATACTTTCACTTTTTCTGAAAAATGAAGGTCTGTTCTCTGCATTTGGAATAGCACCCGAACATATGTCCGTTTATGCAGGTATCGTTTTCTTCGGTTTTCTATACTCGCCAATCAATGTTATTCTTGGAATCTTTCGTAACATATCATCAAGAAAACATGAATATGAAGCTGACAGGTTCTCTGTTGAAACATATGGACACAAAGACTCCATGATTAGTGCATTGAAAAAAATGTCAGTTGACAATCTTTCAAACCTGACCCCACACCCATTTACAGTCTTTATATCATACAGTCATCCTCCGGTACTCCAACGTATTAAGGCAATACGAAAAATATATAATTAAGTTAGATGGTTAGATAGGTGGGGGAAGAAACAAAGGTGCATGCGAGAGCGGAGGTGTTCTTTCTCCCGTTCTTACAATACAATATTATAACAAATCGGGAGGGTGAGCTTCCTCGCTGACCGAAACATCATCCAACCAGAAAAACAGGAAAAATTTGTAAAAGAACAGATATACCTTGACAAAATCTAATTTAATGTTATAGTTATAAGTAAATTATTGATTTATATGTTAAATTAGCAAATTAGCGAAAAAAATATTAGCTTAGCTTGTTACTTTGTAACCCACGACCTATGGTCGTAGAAGAAGGAGATTATATTGTTATGAAAAAAGTAAAATTGGCATTTCTCTTGATACTCAGCATTGCATTGGTGCTTCTCGTTGCTCAGAATACCGATCCTGTACAAGCACGTTTTCTGTGGTTAAAATCTGAGATCCCGGTCATTGTGCTTCTGTTCTTGACTGCTGCAGGAGGTTTTGTTGCAGGATTGCTTGTTGCTCTTCTGTTCAAAAAAAACACGAAATCATAAAAAACATGGAAAGGAAAAAATCATGAATGACAAAAAATTATATGAGCAGAAAAAACAGGCTCAGCTGGATCAATGGCAGGCCGAGGTTGACATGCTTAAGGCAGAGGCTTCAGAAGCTGATGCTGACGCTAAGCTGAAAATGAACCAAAAAATCAACTCTTTGGAAACCAAGATTGAAGAAGGCAAAATGAAACTTTCTCAGCTTGCCGGGGCAACTGATGAGGCTTGGGATTCAATCAAAGACGGTGTCGAAACTGCTTGGGATTCCTTGAAGCATGCGTTTAGTGACGCTGCCTCGAAATTCAAGGAAGAGAAATAAAGCTAACAAAACATTACAGCAGACGACCACTTTGAGTCCGTCGCTGAACAGGAGCGTTTAAAAACAACAAAAAAAGGTACAGGCTATGTTATACTTAATTTCTTTAGTACTCATAGTGCTATGGTTGGTGGGATTAATTTCATCCTACACCGTTAACGGATTCATTCACATTCTGCTCGTAATAGCAATAATAATCATTCTGGTGCGTATTATCAGCGGTCGAAAGCCGCTTTAACCAACAGATATTTAGGAAAAAAACATGAATAAAATAACATCTCTCGCATTGGTTATAATCGGAGCTGTTCTGATTATATGGGGCGTAAGCGCCATGGATTCTTTAAGCTCTGATATATCAAACTTCTTTACTGGTGCTCCGACCAACAAAGCCATGTGGCTATTGTTCGGCGGAATTGTTGTCGCAATCTTTGGATTGTTCGGCACTTTACGCGGTAATAAAAAAAATTGATGATTGTCAACTAAAAGATCTTGAGCATTTACGGTGAACCCACGGCGGGTTCACCGCTATTCAACGCTGACCTTGCGTATTGCCTCATGATAACCAGACACCGAAACATTTAATAAAACAAATTCTATTGAATCATAATATATGACATTAAAAATGTATAACAAAACTCCCTTAATCTTTAATCACACATTCGTCACCCTTTCACTCTAATTTCTCAGGTATTATTGGCGAACATTTAAAATCTGGGTCAATGAATACATTTGAGTCAATTCCCAAGGCTG
>CAYTUX010000252.1:0-17136 GCA_964441455.1 uncultured Victivallales bacterium
TTAAAAAGTAAAAGATTGGTGCAAATTAAAGTGTGTTGTTTTGGTAAGAATGGCTTTACAAATCTCAAACTTAAAAATAATACAACCGAAAAATTAAGGAAAACATCAGATAAGAAAATAACATCTTTACAAAAAAGTTAATTTCTGCAACAATAAGACAGTATAAAAAACAGATTTAATTTTGCAGGAAACAATAGAATTATACGATGATAATATGGTTATTAACACTTAAAATTAATAATTGAAAGGTAAATATGAATATTCACGATATAGAAGCGCCGGATGCAGCTTATCTGCAGTGTCATGCATCGACACTTGTTGAGCTTCCGGATGGTTCTCTGCTGGTCTCTTGGTTTGCCGGAACTCATGAAAAACATGATGATGTTGCAATCTGGGGATGCAGATGTGTTGATGGTGAATGGGAAACTCCTGTTATGTGGGCGAAGATTGACAACATCCCGCACTGGAATCCGGTATTACACTACTCAACTGGTGAAGTTACCCTGTTTTTTAAAGTAGGACTAAACTGCAGTCATTGGGCAACCTGGGTTATGCGATCTGACGATGCAGGAATTACCTGGTCTGATCCGAAAGAACTTGTGCCTGGTGATGTAGGTGGAAGGGGACCTGTAAAAAACAAGTGTATCGAATTGTCGGATGGTGCATGGCTTGCTCCCGCTTCAAATGAGATTGGCACATGGCAGGCATTTGTTGACCGAAGTGAAGATTCTGGTCGTACATGGAAGATGTCGGAAATGATAGATCAGCCGGATTATATTGTTGGTAAGGATAAAAATGGCAATGATGTCAAGTTTGGAGTGATCCAACCTACACTATGGGAGTCCGAGCCTGACAAAGTACATATGCTGCTTCGCAGTTCATGCGGAAAGATCTGCCGTAGCGATTCAGATGACGGAGGAAGAATCTGGTGTAAAGTGTATGAGACTGATATTCCAAACAATAACAGTGGTATAGATCTTGTGAGGATGGCAGATGAAACATTGCTGTTGGTCTACAATCCTGTTGCTGAAAATTGGGGAGCACGCTGGCCGATTACCTTATCAAAATCTACAGATAACGGATTGACATGGAAGAAAATTATTGATCTGGACACGGAACCAAGGGAATATTCATATCCGGCAATCATTGCTCTTAAAGATGGCGGCATTGCTCTTTCCTATACTTGGAACCGTACAAAGATTGTCGTAAAAAGATTATCTGTAGACGAATTTTAGAATGGCTTAGCGTCTTCCAAAAGAGTTTATCCACAGAGTTTATCCACAGATGACGCAGATTAATGCAAATCAGTAATATGTAGGATTAAAAATGAATACAATAAGTTGGAACAAAGAGATACCGCTAAATTATGAAGCGGATGTTGCTGTTATCGGCGGGGGGATTGCCGGCGTATGTGCGGCTTGTGCGGCTGCACGCAAGGGTGCATCTGTGATTCTTGTTGAACACTTTGCTGTAGTTGGGGGTAATGCGACTTCCGGAGGTGTGGCAAACTGGAGCGGTGAAACCAGAGGTCAGGGAGCTATCTTTGATGAGATAGTTTCCCGACAGGAAGAGTTCAACTCTATTTCGTCCTATCCCGGAGAAGCCAGTGGATTTGATAGGTGCAATCGTGTTTTCGACCATGAAATACTTGCCGTTATTCTGCAGGAGATGCTTCTCAAGTATAAGGTCAAGCTTCTGCTGCATACGCAGTTTGTCGATGTCAAGGTAAGAGGCAGGACAATAACCGAAACTGTAATATGTGGTCATTCCGGTCCGGAAGCTCTCAAAGCAAAAGTTTTCATAGATTGTACAGGTGGAGCTTTTGTTGCTCATCAGGCAGGTTTTGAATGCATGCATGGCAGACTGGAAGATGGTCTGCAGCTGCCTGCATCCATGATGTATTTTGTGAGGGAGTTGGATGAAGACATTAAGCATTGGCTTCCTGAAGAATGGCACACATATTCAAAGGAAGAGAAGCTTCCGATGACAAGTATATGGCCGAATGGTCCGAAAAGCAAGGCATTAAAGGTCAAGATTCCTTTTGGCAACAGTGTTGATACCGAAGGAATGACAGAACTTGAGATTCGTGCAAGAAGACGAATGCTTGAAATTACTGATTACTACCAGAGAATTGAAGAGAAAAAGTGGCTTTTTGATCATGCATCTCCCATTATCGGATTACGGGAAGGGCGTCGGATTGTCGGCGATTATATACTTACTGTGGATGATTTGAGAAAAGGTTGCAGATTTGATGATGCTGTTGCCCGAGGTGTTTTTTATCTGGATGGAATGAAGCCTGATGATGAGAAACGAACTTACCTGTTGTCCAAAGAAGAACAGTTGATTCCTCCTTATCACATTCCTTTGCGTAGCCTGATTGCAAAGGATGGAGACAATCTGCTTATGGCAGGACGTTGTTTCTCTTCCGATCAGCTGGCATTGTCTTCTGCACGAGTTATGACAACCTGTGCAATGATGGGGCAGGCAGCTGGTATGACAGCAGCAAAAGCTGCTCTTGAAAATATGCAGATAAGAAATATTGATGGACAGAAAATCAGGAAAAATCTTGAAGCTTATGGAGCGAATTTAAATGTTTGATGATATTGATATTGTGGTGTGCGGAGGAGGTCCTGCCGGCATTGCGGCTGCGATCGCAGCTGCTGAAAGTGGTTGCTCAACACTGCTTGTGGAGAAATCAGGACGACTTGGAGGAGCTGCAGTTCATGCTATGGTCAATCAGATATCCATGTGGACCGATACCCCTTTTGTAAAAGAATTGTATTCGAAGATTATGCAACACAAGAATAACAGTGAATTTCTTGATCTGGTATATGCTGCTCTTGTACAGGAATCAGGAGCACAGATTTTATTTCATTCTACAGTATGTGATGTTCTGATGGACAGAGAATCCAGCTTGCCGATAGTAAAGGCAATAGTTGTTGCTACTCCATCTGGTCTGCAGGAAATCAAAGCAAAAAGGTTTATTGATGCTACCGGGGACGGCGTTCTTGCTTTTTTGGCTGGAGTCCAATTTGACCAGGGCAGAGAAAGCGATGGGCTTATGCAGCCTGTTACGATCATGTTTCGGGTGAGTGGAGTAAATCATTCTGAATCCATGGAAGCAAATGGTGGGCGTCAGAATTATAAATTTCCGGAAGGAACCTGGAACCATGTAACCATGGCTGCACGTGATCGTGGAGAACTACCTTGGAACGTAGGAATGGTCAGAACATACTCAGCCGGACGTGACTCTGATAGATATATAAATGCCACCCAGGTGAATTATATTGATGGAACAGATGTCAACGATTTGACTAAAGCGGAATTGGAAGGCCGTAGACAGGTTCGAGTTGTAATGGAATTTCTGCGAAAATATGCACCTGGATTCCAGAACGCATATGTCTCTTTGATGCCTGCAGAAATCGGTGTACGAGAAACCCGCCGTTTTAAGGGTGTTGATGCCCTTACTCGAGAAGATTGTCTCTCTGGAAGGAAAAGAGAAAGTGCGGTGGTCACTTCCTGCAGAGCTCCATTGGATGTTCACAATCCGGCGGGTCCAGGTCAGGCTGAAGGTGTTTCAGGTAAAAATCCTGCCGGTAAAGATCCAGATCCTCAACCTTACGATATACCTTACGAATGTCTGGTCCCTCAAAAGACAGATGGTCTTCTTCTTGCCGGACGCTGCATAAGTGGAACTCATGATGCTCATGCATCATATCGCTGGCAGACAATCTGTATGGGAACTGGTGCCGCAGCAGGATTTGCGGCAACTGAATCAATCAGGCAGGGAGTGCAACCAAGAGATATAGATATAAAACCTGTGCAGAAATGGATTGGCATATAATAAGATGAAAAATAATATTTTATGAGAAGATAATTGGCCCTCTGGAGGATGGGAATTTTGAACAGCTGTTGACTGAAATGAGAAAGCAGACACTCAATTACAACTATTTTTTTTGATACTTCAGTTTGTCAGACAAATAGAAAGAAAACAATGAGGACTAGAATATTAGCATTACTGACAATGCTTTTCTGCTTTCTTGCAGGAATTGTTAAAGCTTAATCAATAGATCCTAAAGGAATGATGAAGAAAAAAATGAAAAAGCAATTAATGAAACCACTGAGAGGCGTTATACCACCAATAGTAACTCCGTTGAAAGATGAAGATAACTTAGATGCTCCCGGGCTTGAAAAACTTATAGAACACATTATTAATGGTGGAGTGCATGGATTATTTCTTTTGGGTACAACTGGGGAAGGTCCAAGTTTGAGCTATAAACTTAAATATGATATGGTAGAAAAGTCATGTCGGCAGGTTAATGAACAAGTACCTGTTCTGGTTGGTATTACAGATACTTCATTTTCAGAGTCAATACGCCTTGCAGAACATGCCGCTGAATACGGTGCCGATGCTGTAGTTCTTGCTCCTCCTTACTATTTTCCGACAGGTCAGCCGGAGCTTCTCGAATATCTGGCTCATCTTGTTCCTAAACTTCCGTTGCCACTATTTCTATACAATATGCCGGCTATGACAAAAGTCGATATTGATGTAGATACTCTTCGTAAAGCGGCAGAAATAGATGGTATAGTTGGCTTTAAAGACAGTAGTGGCAATATGGTAAGATATCATGAATATATAAGAGTTCTGCAGGATAAACCCGATTTCAGTCTGCTTATGGGACCGGAAGAACTACTTGGCGAGTCGGTGCTTATGGGTGGATTTGGAGGAGTTTGCGGTGGAGCAAATATCAATCCTGCCCTGTTTGTCAGGATGTACGAAGCGGCGCTAGCAGGTGATGTGAAGAAAATAAAAGATTTGCAGGATGAGATATATGAGCATAGAAAACTCTATTCCTGCGGGAATTATGCATCGGCAACCATCAAAGGAATAAAATGTTCCTTGAGTTGTATGGGAATCTGTAGTGATTATATGGCTGAACCTTTTCATGCTTTTCGTAAAACTGAACAACAGAAAATCAGGGTATTGCTTAAAGATTTAAAACTGATAAAAGAAGATATATGAAACCGAATATTCTTCTTATCATAACTGATCAGCATAATTATGATCCCTTGGACTGCTGTTGTGCATAATTTTCTTAAACTTCTCAATAAATATAATATTTCATATATTCTTTCCTTTTTAAGCTTATCGGTTGTTAATTCAAAAATAATTCCGTCTGAAATTTTTAATGTTACAAGGAAGTTATTGTCAGATATTGATTATCAAAGGCAGATTTCTGATTCAATATTTCGAGGAACAACAAACTACATTAGTCCTATTACTGATGTTAATAGTTATATTTTAGACAAAGGTATAGAAACAATTGTTTATGTTGAACCAGCTTTGACGAATAATATTAATTCTGTTACAAACGATTTTCAATTTGCTGATATTAGTTCAGAACAAATGATAGAGAAAGATTATGAAATTCTGGAAGAGAAAAGCAAGGATGATGTTCTAAGTTGCTATGCTGTGAGCAGGAAGAGTTAATTAGAGAGCTTGTACCACTAGGGATAAAGTATTGTTCACCAACAAGATAAATATTGAAAAAAACTGCTTATAAAGGGCGTTTTTTTCTTTATATTTTATTTATTTGTTGAAAATGCAAGTATACTGGTTAAACGCCTTTTTTTAAAGTTTTTTTGCTACAGGACAAATGCCCTAATCGTAATTGCAAGTGAATTATCAAAAGCAGCATGGCATGTAAGGAAACGATAGCCATTAACGCTCAAAACAAAATATAATAGATAAAAATAATAAAAATGCCGTTTTAATTAAAAAAACGGACATGAGGGGTCTTTTTGTGTTTGCCCTAACCTCTAATGGGTGCCTGTGTGAGTACACGAACAGGCTCGCACACATACAGGCGGCTATACCGCCCTATGCGTCTTGCGTCATGAGTCATGTGTCACTTTTTCTTCACTTCAAAAGAGGAAACAAATCGTTCGCCAGCCGTTTGTTAAGATCAAACAAAACATATCCCTTTATTCCTCTGGATTGGAGAAAATGAAGCTGCTTCATTGTTTCAACTGTTGAAAGCTTTGTATAACCACTTGAAACCCCCACACCGGAAATTAACTTGTCTCTCCCGATAGATTCAATTTGTTTGCCAATAAATTTGTCTAACTCTTCTACAGTATTAAAATAGTTCATGGGAACAACAAAATCCAGATATCCATTTTTAACCCAACTCGGCCAATCCTGCCCAACTGAATAATAACAGCTCGGATATGAACCAAAAACAGCTGCAGAAACTTTAACAGATGAATCCATACTCTTGACTTTTTTAGAAACTTTAGAGACAAAAGATGATATTAAATTCGCACGAAATTTCTGATACTCTTCTTTTAAACTGCCTTTACGAACATCTTCAGGCCAGTTTTTAACAGATTTACCTATGGTTCTTTCAAATCCCTTACGGCAATAGTCACAGTAACACACATCTGAATTATTAAAACGAATATAATCAAGATGAATACCATCAATATCATATTTGCTGACAACCTCCTCTATCTGTCCCAGCTCCCAATCAACATTTTCTTTTACTGACGGACATAACCAATTAACTCTATTGCCGTTATAGTCCCTCTGCAAATATTTATATAATCCCGCTTTTTTTAGTAATTCAACATTTTTATCATCAGCATTCCAGCAGACTTTCCAAACATGAACTTTTATGCCGTATGGTTTGCAAGCTTTAACAGCCTGGTCAATTTGATCACCATGTATTTTAAAGGTATCAGATTCCGGATATACAAAACTTTTGTAATGACACTTTGTAGACCATACCGCATTAATAAACACATCGGTAATCTTTGCTTCAGATAATGACTTTGATGTAAGATTCCAATCTCCGGAATATAACCCTGTCGCATAATGATCCCAAACTCCCCTAATTATAAAATCTGATGAAGAATATAATGTTCCATATAGTTTGTTTATGTCCGCTACATACAATACAATCTGTAATTTCGCCAAAGAAATATTATCCTCTCTTAAGTAACTCTCAATAAGATTTCTTCTTAACTGTAATCCTTTTAAAGCCGCTCTAGAAGAACTCGAATTAAAAAGTCTTTTCTGCTCATCCTGATTGGGTAATGGATATTTATTTAAAACAGCCTGAATCTCATCCTGCTCAAACCTATTAAAACTGCCTACACCACTATTCAGCAACATTGCCTTAAATAATTTCTTCTGTTCAATACCATTGGATGAACCACCATTAACCAACACATGCGATACCCAAAAACCATAAGGTGTTTTGACTACTGCAGGTATCTGACTCTTTGCTCCGTCACTATCATGCCAGTATGCTATTGTCTCTGACTCTTTTTTCGGAAATACTGGTTTGAGATTTCTGGAATTCTGATTAACAACTTTGGGAAAACCTTGATAACCCTCTTTAAAAACCATTGACTGCCACTTTGAAGAGGTCGGATCCGCAGCATATCCTTGAAGATTCAGTTTCATTTTGTTTGCTAACTTAGCATCATTGGAATAAAAAACAATAAGTTTTCCTCCATTGTCAATATATTTACTTACTTCAGAATAGATGTTTTTAGGAAGTACAGCACTGTATGGCATTACGATTACATTATAATTTTTAATTTCATTAAACAAAAGTTTGCTCTCAGGCAACATTTCATATGTTATTGAATCATCTTCTAACCATTGCCCAAGACGTTTGGAAATACCAAGTGAATAATTGCGTTCACCACCTTCAGGAAGAGTTACATCGGCTTGTACAATCGCAACACCCTTTGCAGATAAATTCAAACATAAAAATATGTGCATTAATATAAAAAATATTTTTTCCATCTTAAAACTTTTTTGGCTTTTCATAAATTATCGTGGGTATTTATTTTGTTTTATTCAAAATTTGCAGACCTGCTACTAACTGCCATTAAGCTTATGCTTTAAATTTTACATTATATTTCATTATTAGTAGCTGGGTGCATCCAATTCGTTATAAATAAAGGAGATACAGACAGTTTTGTCTTACCCCTACAGTATTTCTTTCATTTCGGTCATCCGGGACGACGACCCTACCTGTTAAAGCTGCAATCTAACATTAATCTGCAAGGTTCACACGGGAGGGATGCCGTCCTCGGCGTCCGCATTAGAAAACTTCTTGTTTTCATATCTTTCATACAATTTTTGACAGAACCTCAATTAGTAATTAATTCTTCCTGCTCACAGTATAGCAACTTAGAACTTAGAACATCATTCTTGCTTTTCTCTTCCAAAGTCTCACAATCTCTATCTGCCGCTTGTTCTGAACTAATATCAGCAAATTGAAAATCATTTGTAACAGAATTCATATTATTCGTCAAAGCCGGTTCAACATAAACAATTGTTTCTATACCTTTGTCTAAAATATAATTGTTAACATCTGTAATAGAATTAATGTAGTTTGTTGTTCCTCGAAATATTGATTCAGAAATTTTCCTTTGATAATCAATGTCTGATAATAATTCCCTTTCAGCTTTATTAGAAATAAAACCACATTCCACAAGAATAGCCGGACATTTTATATTCTTTAAAACTTCATATCGAGCATGTTTAATTCCCCTATCCTGTTGATCAGGAAAATCGTCTAAAAGAGATTTATGAATCCTGTAGGCAAGAAGAGAATTAAATATGTCATTATTATTGCCTCGATATAATCTGGGCTTGGAGTTTCCGGAGGTTGAAAAACTGTCTCCAAGAGGTAATGTAAATGTCTCAAAACCACTTGCACTTGTGCCAAATGCTGAATTAACATGTATGCTTATGTACACAGAAGAGTTAACCTCATTCGCCATTCTTGTTCTGTCAGCAAGACCTACAAAAATGTCATTGGTTCGAGACATGAAAACTTGTGTGCCGGAATCTCTAAGTAACCTTGCAAGATTTGTTGAAATATTAAATACTATATCTGACTCTTTAAGGTTTGTTACTGAACTATGGCATGCCCCGGGATCACTGCCCCCATGACCAGGATCAATAAAAACAACAAAGTCTTCAATATTATTTGTCGAAGAACACTCCACAAAAAGCGGCATCAACATCTTAGTATAATCTTGTTCTGAAACAAACCAACCGTTTGTGTCGGATCGATTAAAAGCATCATTTAGCCAGTATAATGCATTATTAAAATAAAGTTTCCTGCTGAACTTCTTAAATATAACTTTATTATGTTTATTCGAATAGGTTATAAATTCATTGTCGCATTGCTCCGGAACTGGTAAAAGATTAAAATCACTTGCAATATCATTCAAGTAATAATTGTTTGTAGATCCATTTGCAACAAAAGAAATTGCTGTTAAAATTATTATTATTAATCTCATATTGTATACTTTGATATTTCTAAATCTTTTTTGGATGAAAATGTGAATTGTTCCTTGTCTGAAATTGATACAATTGCCTCATCTCCTGATATTTCAACAGAAACTTTACCTTTACCATAACGTTCAGCAAATATATTGCCAAGCATAATTGCAATCTCAGCTCCGTCGCCTCGCATAAAGTTCCATACTTCATCAGGCTGGGCAAGTCGACCCTCTTCTGAATATATTGACATATTATCCATGCTCGTAACATGAGATATCAGCTCCGAATCACTCATATCTTTTGAGCCATCAATTGACACGGGATTACGATTAAAAGCAGCATCATAAAAAGGCTCATAATCTGTTACTGACAGATCCCTATATGCATAAAAAGCCATCTCCGCCATTTCATTTCCTGCTCTTATTGAATCCAATCTGTCAATAATCTCTTCTCGACTCATCTCTGTTGTTATTCCCAGATCCGGCTCCAACTCCTTAAATCTTTTCTTAGAACTGAAATCAGGCAATTTTGGTTCTGTAATACAAAATTGAATTAAAGCATTTGCAGCCCTCTCTGCATTACAACAACCTTTAAAAACAAATTTCTTTAACTTTTCAACACTTTCTTCTTTTGTTAAATCTATCTTCTCATTCTTTTAAAAATCTTCAACATCATTTAGAACAATTCTATTTGGAATCGGTGACAGATGAAACTCCTCAGAATCAATTGAATCCATAAGCTTGGGTCTCGTATTATCTGACAAACGATAAGGACTGCCATGTTCATATTCCAAAAGACGTTCTATGGTAATATATTGTTCTCTGTCGCCACAGCCGACAAAACGCATCTGAAAACAATTCCGGATCTTTGTATGATGACGTAAAAAATTACATAATGTTTCCCCATCAAGATTTGTCTTTAAAAATGTTTTAAGCTTTTTTGAAAACTTTTTAAAAGCAGCCGGATCAATAGACGCTTCATCATATACAACATGTGTATAACCTGTTTCATGTGAAACAATAGTTACCTGCTCGTTCTCTAAAGCTCTACGTGCCTGAGCTGACAAAGGTGATCCGTTAAACCACATATTCTTTGTCACAATCCTACGGTTGTTAAACAATATCCCACCCTTTATATCAATGAAACCTTGTGAATGTAGTGGTGTCGCCATCATATATATATCTTTTAAAGGAACTTTGGCTACAACAAAAAGTGCTGCTGCATAAAGTGCCGCCAGAGAAACACATTCTCCTGCCCCTTTGGAATAGGAACTCTTATAAACAAAAGAGTCCATTGCTTCAACTGTCTCTGTTTTCCAATATGGAATAACATTGTTGTCGTATTTGTCCAACCTGAAATGCCGCCGAATATCAATGTCAAAATAGTACTCATCTCCTTGATAACCAAATAGTGCATTTGATTCACTAAGAACTTCCGGATCAATAATATCTTTAAACCTTGCTATCTGCTCTTCCTGAGTCGTTAAACCCCATGTGTCTAAATCTAAATTGAAAACATAGTTATCCATTATATATTGTTTCAATTTAATAACTTTTCTGTATGTGTTCAGTTTGTCAAAACCTTCAAATTTGGGGTCTTCTAACTATTTCCAAATGCTTGGCGACATTATGTTGGCTAATACTAAACTGTACATCAGGTTAGGAAAAACAAATATTTCCATATCTGACAGGGAAACAGCAGCTGACTTCATCTTAAATTTATCTGACATTTTTCAATCTCTTTTCTTTAATTAAATATATATCTTAATCTCTTTATCTTTGCGTACAAAACATGCCTCGCATTTTCCGAGTCAAAGCGACTCAGCTGCAGCCGTTGTACAATACAACTAATGCTAGTTGCAAGTTCACGATATTGTAGCCGCTTCCCATGGGAGCGGAAATGTTTTTCATGCAAATTATTAAATCTTACCGAAGGTGTCGACAATCTGTTTTGAATCACTTTCGTCAATACCCTTTGCAACGATTGCCACACTTGAATTATTGGATCTGAAAATTGTTTTTGCAACATTAATAACATCATCTTTTGATACTGATTCAATCTTAGATAAGGTTTCTTCAGGATTAATCTCTTCTCGCCCCGCAATAGCAGCTTCTCCTAACCAAAGCATAAAACTGGATGTGCTCTCTTTGCCAATTAAAAACTGACCGATAATGAAATCCTTTGCTCGCCTAAGCTCTGAATTCGAAACCGGCACTTTTCTGATTTTTAATAATTCCTTGCCAATCAAATCTAAAGCTTTTAGTCTTTGCTCTGTTTGTATCCCTGCACTGACAATTACTGCACCACAATCCCTGAAAAGTTGTCCTCCTGAATGAACATAATATGCTAAACCATGTTTTTCCCGAACTGTCTGAAACAATCTTGAACTCATATTCCCGCCAAGAATTGATGTTAAAACATTCAGTGCAAAACGCCGCTCATCATGTTTTCCGAAACTCTTAAAACCAATTGACATATATCCCTGATTAATATCTTTGTCTATTAAACCAACCGGCTCAATTAATGAATCCTCTCGGGGTGCCTTCTTTAATGGTAATTTCCTGCCCGCATCAAGATGGCTGAAATATTTTTCAACTAATTTCAAAGACTCTTCGTGCTTAATCTTCCCTGCAAATGTAACAATAGTATTTTTGCCTGTATAGACTTTTTTCTGATAATCAACAATGTGTTGCTGGGTTATTTTTTCCAAACTATGCAGATTGCCGATAATAGGTCTTCCTACAGGATGCCCCATCCATAAACAATCATCCATAAGCTGTTGTGCAAGGCTTTGGGGCTGATCCAAATCCATCATTAACTCTTCAACTATCACCTTGCGTTCACTCTCAACATCACTTGTCTTAAACAGAGAGTTTAAATACATATCAGCTAAAACATCAAAGCTCTTTTTTAGAATTGGTGCTGGAACTTTTGAGTAATAACAAATTGCTTCCTGATGAGTAAAACCATTTAAATATCCGCCGCGACCCTCTATATCTTCACTTATCTTCTTTGAAGTCCGACGCTTGGTTCCCTTAAAAAGAAGATGCTCAATATAATGGTTTATTCCTGCCTGTGCACGACTTTCATAACGTGAACCACTACGTGCCCAAATCCCCATAGCAACACTATCAAAATGAGGCATTTCGGCTGTAAGAACTCTAACTCCATTCGGCAAAACTGTTGATTTAATATCTGTATTCATATAAATTATTTCTGAACCTGTTTTAACTGTTCAATGGTAACAACTCCTTCATAAAGTGCTTTGCCAACAATTGCTCCAACAAGGTTTTCTTTGTTAAGATTCTTTAATCCAAGAATATCTGCCGCTGTAGAAACTCCTCCCGATGCTATAACATTGCACCCGACACTTTCACAAATTTCTTTCATCGCCAAAATATTTGTCCCCTTCATCATGCCGTCAGTTGCTGTGTCTGTATATATAATAGTCGAAACACCAAGAGAATCTACCAGCTTGGCAAGCTCTACTGCCTTAACTTTTGTGGTTTCAACCCATCCGTTAACCTGTACCAAACCATCTCTCGCATCAATTCCTATTTCAATATGCTCACCAAAAGTATCAATAACATTCCCTAGTGAATCCGGATCACTAAGCGCTAATGTACCAAGAATAGCCATCTGTGCTCCGGCATTAAGCACAGCTTTGATATCTTCATCTGTTCTAAGTCCTCCTCCAACTTCTATTGGAATTGATATGGCGGATGTTATTTTATGAATAATATCCAAATGCACCGGCTTGCCCTGAAATGCACCATCTAAATCCACAACATGAATCAGTTCAGCACCTTGATCTTCCCAAAGTTTTGCCTGTTCAACCGGATCAGCACCATAAACCTTTGTGTCATCTGCCTTACCTTGTCTTAATCTGACACATCTGCCATCTTTTAAATCTATTGCAGGTATAATCTTTATCATCTTATCCTTCCATCATTATTCATTTAATGTACGGGCGACACATGTCTCGCCCCTACATTTTCGAATTTTCGAATTTTCGAATTTATATAGCCCCTTTGCTTGATGGAATCCCCTCTTCTCGAGGATCGTCTTCCATAGCAATTCTCATTGCTCTTGCAAACCCTTTAAAAACTGATTCATAGGCATGATGAGCCTCACACCCATACTCCTGATTAATATGCAGATTCATCTTTGCCTGAACTATAAATGCCTGAAAAAACTCATGAATTAAAGAGAGATCAAAATCTCTTATCTTTTGTTTCTTACATGCATATTTTTCAACAAGCCATGGTCTCCCTCCTAAATCAAGTGCTACTCTTGCAAGACTCTCATCCATCGGCAGATAGAAAAAACCGTATCGCCTGATTCCTTTGCGATCACCTAATGCCTTATCGAATGCCTCACCAAGGGCTAAACCAATATCTTCAACTGTATGATGATAGTCAACATCAATATCACCCGTAGCTTCTAATGTCAAATCAATCATAGCATGCTTTGCAAAAAGCTCAAGCATATGATTCATAAAACCAATTCCCGTTGATATCTTATATTGTGCTCTACCATCAATATCTAACTCAATATATATCTGTGTCTCTCTCGTCTTGCGTTTAACTGTTGCTGTTCTTGTTGCCATAATAATGACCCCCTAACTTTTCTTCTCTTTTAAAATTTTCTTAAGCTCTATAAGAAAAATATCAATTTCTTCCTGCGTGCCAACTGTAACCCTAATATAATCTTTAATTAACTCATCTTTAAAATATCTGATTAAAATATCTCTCTCTTTAAGTGTCTCATAAATTTCCTCTGCTGCCACATCTATTGATTTAGCCCATACAAAATTTGAATCAGATTTTGAAACTTGAAAACCAAGCTTTTCCAATTCCTGTGACAACATAGCTCGTGTTGCTTTAATCTTTTCTACATTCATCTTCATATAATCAATACTCTTAAATGCCTGATAACCCAATTCCTGTGTTAAAACATTTACATTATATGAATCTTTGATGGCAATCATTGCATCAATCAACTTCTCGTTGCCCAGCAAATAGCCCAAACGAATGCCGGCCAAAGAAAATGATTTGCTGAATGTCCTACAAACAACCACGTTTTCAAATCTGCTTACTAAATCAACACAGTTGTAAGATGCAAAATCCGCATATGCCTCATCAATCAGAACAATCCCGGAAAAATTTCTGCAAAAGTCAATTATCTTTTGCTTATCAAAACAGATGCCGGTTGGTGCATTTGGATTTGCAAGGTAAAACAGAGATGCTTCATATTTTTCAGGCATCGACCAGGTAAAATCTTCTTTAAGCAAAACCGGGCGCTGCTCCACATCCCGTATTGCCGCCAAAACAGGATATAGTGAATACGATGGTTCAAAGTAACCGACAGAACCATTGTCCTCAACAAAAGCTCGAGTGCAAAGTGCCAAAATCTCGTCCGAACCATTACCAACAAAAACATTTGATTCCCCTAAACCATAATAACCCGCAATCTCCTTTCGCAACTTGCCTGACACAGGATTTGGATACTTGCGTAATTGTGAAACATCAAAAGTTCGTAAAGCATCCTCCACTGCCGGAGCAGGAGGATAAGGATTCTCATTTGTGTTCAGTTTTATAACACTTTTGCTTTCAGGTTGCTCCCCAGGAGTATAACCTTGAAGCTCTCTGACTGACTCTTTTATTAAATTCTTCATAATTTTCTCAATATAATTTTTTTACGGTCGGGCGAGGCAGTCCGCACCCTACAGTTTTCACATTGCATGTTCGGGCGTAAAATCTTTCGCCCTTACGCATCTCCTGCCATTGATTAAGCGTCACGCTTTTTCTTATCTTGGGTCAAGCGTCACGCTTGTTCTTGTCTTGGGTCAAGCGTCACGCTTGAAATCTTATCGTTGCAGAACGACCATGACCATCAAGCCCCTCAACCTCGCTAAATGCCTCAACAGCAGGAAGCACCTCAAGCAAATCTTCTTTTGTATAATGCATAAAACTTGTTCTTCTCCTAAAATCATCAACTGTCAAACCTGAAAACATTGCCGCAGCACCTCCGGTCGGAAGAACATGACTTGGACCTGCAGCAAAATCTCCAACAGATTCAGGTGTCCATTCGCCAATAAAAACAGCCCCTGCACAAGTAACTTTATCCAGCCACTTATCTGCATCTTGAACCATTATCTCAAAATGTTCAGGTGCAAATCTGTTGCATAAATCCATACCGGTATCAAGATCTGACACAACAATAATAAGAATTCCACTAACCATTACCTTCTCCAATGCAGCCTGACGTTTCAATAATGAAACCTGCTTGGCAAGTTCCACATTAACAGCCGCAGCCATATCCATTGAGTCTGTCACAAGCAATGACTTCTCAAATCCTGATCCGTGCTCTGCCTGCGACAGCAAATCGGCTGCAACAAATGCTGGATTTGCTTCACCATCTGCAAGAATTGCTATTTCACTTGGGCCTGCAACAAGATCCAATGAAACCTGCCCGTAAACCTGACGCTTGGCAGCAGTAACAAAAGTACCCCCGGGACCCACAATCTTTTGAACCTTTTTAACGCCTTCCACTCCATAAGCCATTAAACCGATTGCCTGAATTCCTCCAACTTTATAAATTTCAGTAACACCTGCTTCTTTCAAACCATAAAGCATAATAGGATTCAATTCGCCATCTTTCCCCATAGGAGTACAGGCGACAATCTCTTTCACTCCTGCAACCTTGGCAATATATGCAGTCATAAGAGCAGTAGACACCAAAGGAGCTGCTCCTCCGGGAACATAAACACCAACACGATCAAAAGGCACAAACTTTTCTCCAAGCTTTCCGCCATGAGCTGAATCTATACTCCAGTCCCTTTTCATACCAGCCTCTGAAAAAATCTTAATTCTTGCCTTTGTCTCTTGAACAGCAATCTTAAACTTCTCATCCGCAAAAGGTAATGCTCTCGAAATCTCCTCCTCTGATACCCTTAAACTACCTTTGTCAAGTTTCGTTCCGTCAAACTTCTCAACATAAGATAAAACAGCATCAATACCATTAGTCTCAATATCCTTTAACACATCCATTGCAACAGCTTCAGCACTTTCATCAAACGCAGGACGCTTTAAAAAATCCTCAACAACATCATTACCTTCAAAAAATTTTACAATCTCAGCAACCATCTTTTCCCTCAAAATGTTTATAAAGTTTAAATATTATCAATTATAATCTATTACATCAAGTGAAAACACCGCTCATAACAAAAAACCTCATTTTTTCGATTAAATGCTGTTTTCAGCAGCTCCGCCCTCACTTTGAATCTTAGAAATTCAAAGTGAGGGCAGAACGACTCTACATTAATTCCGTTCAAAAGCATACATTATAATTTCCATGCAATATAGTGTTCCCTCTATGAGCGAAATTACAATATCTTTTTTCATCCGGCCTTGCACACCCAATGAATTATAAGTATGTATTTTAAATGCTGATTATATGAATCCAAACAGATATTTATATCCTCAACCGAAAAACTGAAAAAAAGCCTATTTTCTGATTGCAAATTAAACAAAATATGATATATTTCTTATAAAAATATTACCTGGTAATATAAATTTATTAATAAAGTTAAAATGGAGGTTATTATGCCCGCAAGACTTTTGCCGCCGGTTGGAACAGATCAGTTTACACATTTAATGTCAAGAACGTGTTCGAAGACAAAGTTTTTCAAGTCAGATTACAACAAGGACAAGTTTGTTGAGATTATGCGAAGATCAGAGGAATTTTCTGGTTGTCAGGTACTGGCGTATGCTGTTATGCCTAATCATTTTCATATTCTTTTACATACTCCTGAAAAAACT
>CAYTUX010000253.1:0-5675 GCA_964441455.1 uncultured Victivallales bacterium
ATTATAAAGGGATTGTCAAAACAATTGACAGAATTCTATGGGAAAGGCTTCTCGATTCAAACATTATGGAATTATAGATCTTTTTATCTTGCTTATTCATAACGAATTGAAATTCTCTCCCAGCCGGGGAGAGAATTTTCTGACAAACAAAAAGTCTCCCTGTTGGGAAGAGAATGCAATGTAATAAATTTTAAGAAAACAGCGAGTCTTTTGACATGTATGATACCGTATGGCGAAATAGAGTGCTCGTGCAGATCCAAGAGTTCAGCGGTTGCATCTGTGCAATTATGGTAGCAGCATATATCAGCTATGATATTCGCCAACGCTTTGTTTTCTATACCAAGTTCTGCAAAGTTTTCTTTTATTATCTTTTGTGAAATAACAGCATGGCCGTCACTTGATTTAATACGACCAATATCATGCAGAAGCATACTTGCAAGTAGAACATACTTTTCTACAGGACTCATGTGAAGCAGCTCTGCTTCAGATTCAACTTCTGATAACTGTTTAAGTATGGAGTTGGTATAGATTTCGTGATTCCTTATATGCGGATAGGAGTTATAGCTTCCCGCATTTCCCTGAATAGCAGCCAACCAGTCTTCCTGTGCAATATCCCAACTTTTCATCAATGCAGTAAATAATTTGGGATCCTCGCTTTCTAACTGTTGCCTAACCCAAGTTTCTTTTTTGAATGCTTAAGTTGTTGTATATCAACGATCATGTTTTCAAAGGCACTACAAAGTCGTTACTCTTTATTGCTTATCTTTTTAAAAATTAAAAACATTATAGCATAAAAAAACAAAAAGTCAACCCGCAAAAGCGCGAATTAGGCACTACAAAACGACTTCGAAAAACTAAGTTCTTGATTATCAATATGTTAAGTTTTTGAAAAGTGCAAAAAAAGTACTTTTTTTATTGAATTTACCTATTTAAAAAGAAACTCGGGCTAAGTTCAATATGCTCTATAGACATTTTCTCCTCCTTATAAAATATGTTTCTGCAAATATTTTAATTATAGTATATTATTGTTTTGGTTTTTGCAAGTATTTTCTTATTACGAATTGTAATATTTCGAAGAATCCTGCAAAAGTTGATATATATTCCTATGTTTTTATTATTAAAACTCTGTAATAAAAAGTCGGCTTGGAAAGCGGAAACTTATGTTGTCATTTTCCTGTCAAAGTGTAATAAGCTTTTACTAATTCACCCGTCTTGCTTTGAATTCTCTAAAATTCAAGGTCAGGCGGGGAAATTGTCTATGGTCCTCCATAAAAATAAAATCAGACAATCGTAACATCAAAGAAAAAATAGTTGTACAAAACTACAAATATACTATATAATTGAGGCAAAGTTATTGAAAATACTGTAATAATTGTATTATTTTTCAAAGCATTAATTAATTGAGTGTTATTTCAATAAAATTATCCAATCAAAGGTTGAAAAAATACTTTTGAGATTATTAACAAAATACAGAAAGGCATTATTTTACGGACATTCGTATAATAATTGTTAATCATGAAAATGAATGACCATATCCTGAAACTGATCGAGAGTGCATCAACCTTTGAATTCTGTGATGTCGCTTGTTTGGCTATCGAAGAGGTCTATTATAAAGGAGAATATCACACTTATGAAAATATTAAATAAATATAACTTTTATTCAGTTGGCATCTTGTTGTTAGTTTCTGTTGCTTTGTTTCGCTTTGTTGTTTCTGCTTCTGCCGCACCGCAGATATCCTGTACAAATACAACTTATAATTTTAATGTCAGCAATGAGGTATCTGCAGTTGAAAACACCTTTGTTCTGACAAATACCGGTGACGAAGATTTAGTGTTTGGGCAGGTGCGTAGCTGTTGCGGTTCTAAGACTAGTTTGCGTGATAAGGTTGTTGCACCGGGCAGCAATACAACACTTAATGTAAAACTTTCCCTGAGAGGAAGGCACGGAAAAGTCAACAAAAGCATTTATGTTGCTTCTAATGATCCCAAACAGTCTCATTTACAATTGAAGCTGACTGGTGTTGTATCGTCACCCACTTCTTCGTCAAAAACAATAACACGATCACCATCTAAACCTGTTGTTACTGGTGATATTCTGGTTGTTCCAAAGGAAATTTGTGTTATCAGTGGCAAAAAACCGCAAGGAACCGGTTGCCCGTTATTTTGCTCTCCGATCACGTAAAAGTGCTCCATTTAAAATAATGGAAATAAAGTTGCCTGTAAAGGGTATGACACATACACTTACAGCCCTTGGAAACGCAGGTTGGCGTATCGAAATCGCAAACATAATTCCTGACGACAAACTCAATGGTAAAGGTATCACTCTTCTGACAGACCGCAAAGATCAGCCAACCATAACGATTCCCATTCGCATAGTTAAAGATTAATTATGAGTTTCAAGAGTAAATTTCAAAATTCCGCTTCCTGCCGGAAGCGGCTACAGCGTGTGAACACCCAATCAACGTATCTTGGAGAGGTCAATCCCGCAAGGCGGGATAGCCGAGGGCAGCAGACCTCGGAAAACCGACTTTTGAAACTGGCTTTAAAGACTCTACGTTCTTTTCTTCTATTTCTTATCTTTTTGCTTTCTGATATACTATGTGCCCAAAGTTCTTCGATCACTCCGGTTGTGATTGACTATTTTTATGAGACAGGATGTCCTGAATGTGATCAGGTTTCAGCTGAAGTACTTCCTGAATTGAAAGACCAATATGAAGGGTTTTATATTCTGAATTGTCACGATGTTGGCATCATGACGAATACTATTAAGCTTATAGCCTATCAAGAGTACCTATCTGTCACTAAAAATAGCTCTGTCTCCATATTTGTTGACTACACTCTGCCGCTTGGAGGCATAAAGACCATCAAAGAAAAACTGCTGCCGGCTATGGACAAACTTGTTGCAGAACGACTTGTCCCCGGTTGGAATCCGCCACAGCCAATTGAGTGGGGTCAATCGCAAGGAATAGATAAAGCCCGTGATCGTGCAGATACATTTACACTACCGGCTGTAATTTTTGGTGGGCTCATTGATGGCATCAATCCATGTGCAATTTCTACACTCGTCTTTTTTATGAGTCTTTTAATTATTTCTAAAATAGGCAGAAGAGGAAGTTTACTAATGGGCATCTCTTTCTGCGTTGCTTCATTTGTTACATATACTGCAATAGGCTTTGGGTTGCTACGCTGTCTTCACATGCTTGAGATCTTTCCATCCATAAGAAGGTGGTTTGAAATTGGCATGGCTACAATTCTCTTTATACTTGCTTACTTCTCTTTTCGTGATGCAGTCAGGTTCAGTCGAACACATGATCCTCGTAAAGTCTCGCTACAGCTTCCTGACCGCATAAAAAATGTTATCCACAAGCTTGTGCGCAAAGGCTTTAAGAGTCATTATTTAATTATATCGGGTTTGATTGTTGGCTGTCTTGTTACCTTGCTGGAGACCGTCTGCACGGGACAGGTTTACCTTCCGACAATGACTGTTGTTCTAAAACAGGATAGCGACTTGAGAATATGGTCTCTTCTGCTTCTTTACAACACCATGTTCATTATGCCGCTTATTGTTGCGCTTGTGCTGACCCGTTTCGGGCTGACGACTGAAACATTACTTAAATGGAGCAAGAAAAATGTCTCATTCAGCAAAACACTCATCGGCATTTTCTTTCTGGCAGTCGCGGTTTATCTTCTGACATAGTTACTGTCATGGTATTGCATCAGTATTCTCTTGTCTGCCAAAAAAATCAACTATTCAGAGCAATGAGCAATTGAAATGTCGTGTAGATGTGTTAGCCAGCATGTTTTATGAGGTACCGCGAGTGTCCGTCCTGCGAAATTTGTGGTCATAAAAAATATTTTATTTTTTTTAACTTTTCCGATTGCATTTTTCTGTGAATGGATGTAGTATTATTTTATTTGTAAAAAATTGCTGGATTTATATTGATTTTAAAAAGCTAGAATATGTTACTGTTTTACGGACAGACTTTCCACATGAAAGCGGAAAAAAGGGGCGAAGCGGTCAGAAACAAGAGAGTAGGCAAGTTGACACAAGTTTCCTATTCACTGTCTGAATTGCAGAATTTTTAAGAAACAGGGTAGTATGTAAGATCGTTTAAGGTCTAAAAAAATGATAATTTATATCAACTATTAGCTCACTCGATAGGGCGTAGATAGTTTTGCTTAACAACACATAACGTAAATTTAATATTCAGTCATAAGACATTTTTGAAAGACTGGTTAACCTGATTTATTCATAAATTTCGTTGCGAGATAGCTTAGAGTGCTTGAGTTCAATGGGATAGCGAAAAATAATGGGTGATGGTTTATAAACATAAATCAAGATCATTATTTAAGATATCTCTTTGAAATTGAGTACTATAAGCTGTTGCAGTAGTAATTTCATGAATAATTCAGGTTAAGCTTATTTTTATATCTTTAATAAAATATGCGGTTAGGATAGAAAGGTATTCGAAGGTATGAAAAGGCGATTGTTTATAGTTGCATGTGTTATTGCTCTGGCTATTTCGGGTACTTTCCTTTTATTAAACAAACCACCTGCTCCTTTGAGTGTCCCATCTGTCAACTCAGAATCGAAGAGCGATACTGAGGAGACCGTATCTCCTGACTTAGATGAAGAAATTCAGAAGATACCATTTCGTCCAACGCGTCTGCCTCGGCAACCAGTCATCGATAGTCCTTCTTTGCCTCTGGAGTCTAAATCTGAATCTAAACTAAGCAAAGCCGTTCAAACCATTATCAACGGATCTGAGAATAAAGCTGACTACAATGGCTATCGAGCTGCTATGCTCCAGCTTAACCGAGAACTTTCCACCGATGACATTAGTGCTCTTATGGAGTTTTTAAACCAAAAAGCTGCTGATCGCAGCGATATGCGGGCTATTGCATTCAATGGTGTGAAAAACGATGTTCTTGATGTTCTTCTGCGACAGGATGTGCTTCCGGAAGGAATTGGGTTAAAGCTTGTAGAGATGTATAACGACAAATCATTTGATACTATGTGGCGTGACTACTGCGTTCAGTTTATCACCAGCTACTATGAACGCAGATGGATTTATGCCGACTCTTCTCAAACAGTTTCTAAAGAAGCAGATGCCAAAGATGCCGAGCGCGAAGTTATAGCAGCCGTTTACTGGGAAGCCCTAAAGGAAACAGATACCACAATTGCCGGAACCGCCCTTCTAGGTCTTAATTCTCTTTCTCTGCAAGACTCCACCATTGACCAAGAGCGTATAAGTCAGGCTGCGGTCGATTTGCTCAGCAATCCTGAAGTCGGGGAACCGACCCGAATTACAGCCTTCTCAATTGCCGCTTCGCTGGGCAACCAGAACGCCCTTCCCGAGGCTCGTGTCATCGCACAGACAGGCGAGACTGTCACGTTGCGAATGGCCGCTATTGCCGCCATTGGTCGACTGGGTTCGGTCAGCGACATAGAACTTCTTGATTCTCTCACACACGATGGCGAGGAGAGAATACGTCGTATTGCTAAAAGTGCACTCGAGATAGCCCGCAGCCGTATTTCACAGCAGTCGGTTCAAACAAAATGATAGATAAAAACAATATGAAATACTTCAACATCACCCTTATATTTTTATTTGCAATTATTGCCGCAATCTTTCTTCTCCCGCCACCGCAAAACACCAATGCGGCCTGTAATC
>CAYTUX010000254.1:0-3463 GCA_964441455.1 uncultured Victivallales bacterium
GTCGAGTCGAACGAAAAATGATGTTTCAATAGCCTTGCAAAAGAAAATTAAGCAAAATATAACCCAAAAAGATGTGTAGAACAACAAGGTCCGTGACCCCGCCGAAAAGGGTGTTCAACCGAAAAATCAAGGGAAAAAGTTTTACAAAAAATCGATACTTGACAACAAAGACAATTAGATATAAAATTAAGTCGAATAATTAATATATGGGATTTTGTGATTTAAAATCTATCAAGTAAACAGCATCTAATGAAACCTAAAGTATATATTGAAACAACAATTGTAAGCTATTTAACCAGTCGCAATTCACGCGATATAGTCATAACTGCAAGAAAGCAGGAAACAGAAGATTGGTGGAAATATCAACGTTGCCACTTCGAATGCGTTGTTTCAGAGATTGTGCACCGAGAGAGTTCTCAAGGGGACTCAACCGCTGCCGCCTTAAGAGTTAGTGCTATTGATGGCATGCCAATTATTGAATTGAATGAACATGTGTTTGAGTTGGCAAAGTATTTGGTGCAGACACAAGCTGTACCTGAAGAATATAAGGAAGATGCTATCCATATTGCCTTATCCGCTGTCCACGGCATTGATTATCTTTTAACATGGAATTTTAAACATATTAACAACGCCTCAAAACGTGAAGCAATTGAACAAGCCTTGCTTGATAAAGGATATCATCCTCCAATTATTTGCTCACCTGAAGAATTAGAAGGAAAATAAAATGAGAAACGACCCTATTGTAACAGAAGTTCGTAACTTCCGTAACGAACATGCAAAGAAACATAATAATGATTTACGCAAAATCTATGAAGACTTAAAGAGATCAGAGAGAGAATCGGGCAAAGCAACAGTATCTTATCCGCCCAAGCTCAAGTTAGAAAATGCGGGATAAAAATTCAACCTTAGATTTCTGGTTGAGAGGATAAAGCTCTGTTTGGATCAATAGAATTAGGGATTGCCTTTTTGTTTTTTGGGTGATAAAGTTGAAAATTATATTTTAAAGGCGGGGTCACCCCAGCTACTACATTGTGACTTTAATTTATAATTTGAGAGTAATTTATTTTTGTAATAGCTGGGCTACAAAAACCTTCAGATTAACAGGTTAACGTTGATTGCAGCATCCTAAACTGTAGGGTCGGGGTCCGTGACCCCGCCGAAAAGGGCGTTCAACCGAAAAATCAAGGGAAAAGTTTTACAAAAAATCAACACTTGACAACAAAGATAATTAGATATAGAATTGAGTTGAATAATTGACCATAGGAGATAAAATCATGGCTATTGCAGTAGAAAAAGTGGTGGATGAAGCTTTGTTGTTGCCAGCAGATGTTCGAGTTAGTTTGGTGGAAAAGATCATTGAAAGCCTCAATCTGCCTACTCGTCCGGACATTGACAAAATGTGGGCACAAGAAGCAGAACAAAGAATCAAGCAGATTGATAAGGGAGAAGTTAAACTTATTCCAGGAGAAGAAGTTTTTGCTAAAATCCGTAAAAAATATGCTCAATGAAATTTTATTTCCATCCACAAGCTGAAATAGAACTTGATAATGCAATGGAATACTATGACTTATGTGAATTTGGATTAGGCTTAGAATTTGCAGAAGAGGTGTATTCTACCATCAGAAGAATACTGATATACCCTGCCGCGAGTCCAAAAATATCAAAAAACTCAAGACGATGTCTGATCAATAGATTCCCATACGGCATTATTTACCAAGAAAAGCAAAATCTCATACGTATTATTGCAATAGCAAACATGCATAGAAAACCAGATTACTGGAAAAAAAGAATATAATTCGGGTAAATTAGTTGACCCAAAAAGGAGTCACATCTCAGCATTCTCTGAATACGTGAGCGACGTTTGATTAGTTATTAAAAAAAAACAATAAACGGCTCATAAATAGCTCAAACGGCTCTTTCTATACAAACTATGGAGATACAACCATGGATATTAAAATGATGAAACATTACAGAAATAACTTAATCATAAATAGTATAAATAACCTCTCTAATTTCCATATTTTTATTATGAAAAAAGGAAGGATGTCTAAATTCGGAGTCGGATTATTAGCAGGTGCTTTAAGTTTTTTGCCAATGAAAAGCGAAGCAAGTGATTTTTATAATGTAGATATTGATGCATGGATAAATGGACAGAATGAAGGGGGTGCAGATTTTTATGGTCGGCATAACACTTTCGTATATAATGGTGAAACAAATTATTTAGATGGTATAGATTCTTATGATAACATAACATCTTTTGATCAAAATCCAGATGGCAGTCCATATATAGTTGCTTATACAGAAGTTGAGGGTAATTTTCTTGATAAAGATTATAGAAGTGATGATTCTTTAACAGATTACGATATAAATACCCGTTACATTTCAGGGCAAGGAGATTTTACTGGTGATGCAGATATTAATTTTAGCTTTAAACACTATGAAAATGGAGTAGAATACATCGACCCCAAAATGTTCTATACTGGCGAAGCTATTGCCGAACCACAATTCACAACAAACAATGTCAGACAATACCAGAAGTTAGCTTTACTTGCAAACAGAGATGCTAATGGAGATGTTCAGTTTAATAAGCTGGAAGGCCTTGTTGCTTCAGACGGAGATGACTTCCTCCAATTCAACATCCACCGTGAGCCGAACAAAATACTTTTTAGACAACCAGAAAACGGAACAATCTCAGTGGTTGATTCAGGCGAAACAGCTATCACAAACGGCCAGTGGTTAACTTACGAAGACGCGATGAACATTTCAGTAGACGCAGATACAAACTACGACCTATACCGTTTAGCAATAGAAAGCACAGACAAATTTACAGGCAACAGAACCACAAACGATTTTCTTTTACCACCCGGAACAAGAAACTTCACAACAAACCTGAACGCAGTCGGACAAACCCAGTTACAAGCCACCTTTGAACCCATATATACCACAAACGGAATTCCTTATATCTGGTTAGATAAATACGGCATCACAAATTTTAATGACTCCGTTGAAACTCAAGATCTCGATGAAGATGGGCACAACAACTTAGAAGAATACATTGCCGACACCAATCCCACAAATCCCGCCAGTATCTTTTATGCAAGCATGACACCGGATACCCTAAGCCTCTACAATACCTCCACAAGCAGAACTTACTTTGTCAGCCATACCACCAATCTTCTTAATATAACCTGGGATAACTACACAAACAATATACAAGGAACAGGTTCCAATCTAATACTTGAAACCACATCCCCCGGTTTCTACAAAGGAACTGTCAGCACTCCCTAGTTTTTCAGTAAAAAAAAATTAACCGCAAAAAACGCAGAGAAAAAATAAGATTTTAGCCACAAAAAGGCACAAAAGACTTAGGGCGGCGTAGCCGCAACCAAAAGAAGTTATCCGCAGATGACGCAGATTATTAAAAGAAAAAAGATAAAATACTTATTGGCAAAATCATTTGTGG
>CAYTUX010000255.1:0-3331 GCA_964441455.1 uncultured Victivallales bacterium
TTCATATTCATCCCATGTACGATATAGATTTGAAAATTCCTGTGAGGTGAATACTTTTTCTCCCAGATGAAATATCTCTGCAAGATCATCTATTGTCGCGGTTCTAATTTCAATTTCATTTTCAATACTCATTAATAATGCCTCTTGATTTTGCAAACTAAGTCATTGATATGTTAATTATTATACCTAATTATTACAATTATGCAAAAATTTTATCAAAACATTTATAAAAAAATCACGATTTTTTTCATTAACTCTATTTTTCCGGTTAAATGCTATCTCGGCAGGGGTGAAGCACCCCGCTCTTCCTCCTTCACCCGTTAGACTATGGCGTGACACATACGGCTTGACAAATGGTCATCAAGCTACGAAGTTATTAGCTGGATGACTGAAATGAAAGAAACACTGTAGAGACAAGACAGAATTGTCTGTATCTCCTTTATTTATAATCTCAATTATCCATTGATCCAAAGATTTAATTGCTGAAAGTACTGAGTTTTCGAGATGCTGTTTAATCTTCATGCGATGGTTATCGATCTTCATTTTTATCATGAATTTGAAGATTTTTAATATCACCATTATTCAATATGAAACCGTTTTCGGAACTGATATCAATGGTTTCACCTTCCAGCACCATATCAAGTCGTTGGCGATTATCAATTATCATTGTCTTAACATCGGAGGGGGTTTCCATACCTCGCTGTAAACGCTTAATCTTGATGTCATCGACATTGAGGGACACCTTGATGATGGCAGGTGACCATTCAGTCAGCTCCGTTTTGGTTAAGTCGATGTCTGCAAATCTAACTCGCCGTATAACGCCAACCCCCTTTGGAAATCTCCAGTTGTTAAGGTTGATGCCATGAACACGACATCTGCCGCGCAGTCGTTGGATCCTGATGTCTTCGATAGGTTGGCCGACGCTCAATAGACGAATGAAGGTGTAGGCATCCTCAGACTCTATGTCTTCCACGAGCAAGTTGCGTATTGGTCCGCGACGCATACCCAGGTTTAGCTGGCGTTCTACATCATCATCTGCGTTGAGAGCGACCATATCGTCGTTTGGCACCCCGGTTCCGGAGGCACGGATAGTGCGGATAATCCCACGCTCGGAAAATCCGCCTACGTGAATCCCGTCTTGGTTAGGACGGAGCTTGTCGGCACTCAGGTTGATGTTTTCAATATGAAAGTCACACACTTCGCCAATACGTACAAAGAAAGATTCCGGATTGTGTACCGTTAAGTCTCTAAGAGTCAGACCTTGTATATTAGTAAAGTTAATGGCAACTCCAGTGTAGGCAAAAGGGTCATAGTCTATACCCCTTGGATTGCCTGCATTATTGGCATCCCATACTCCGCCCTGCAGGTAAATGTTGGAGTTACCGTTGCCGGGATTGGCGTTGGCAATCATAAAATTTCCGGAATTTTTACCAACTCCATCCGCAAGAATAAAGGTTGCTCCAGGATTTGCAAAAATTTTTGTGTCAGAATGCACCCGGAGGGTTTCGCCTAACAAGTAAGTTCCGCTGGGAATATGTATTTCGCCACATTTGTTAAGTTGCTTCTGCAGAAATGGCGATGCGTTCTTCTGCCCATCATTTATATCGTTAAACATGTAAATTTCCTTTTGCTGTATCGTTTTGTCTTTACTTTCTTCTCTGCTAAAAATTATTATACCTGTTCGTAAAATAATTTTAATATTTTATTAATAGAGCCAATTTCAAAAGTCCGCTCCCTGCTGGAAGCCGCTACAGTCGTTGGCAGAAAAATCAACGTTTTTGGGACGTTTAACATCTGTAGCCGAGGTCAGCAGACCTCGGAAAACCGACTTTTGAAATTGGCTCTAATAATCTAAAAAATATGCGCGACTGTGCTTCTTTAATTTTCAAGGGATTTTTAATCAGGTTATATTATAACATGAACATTTTTTTTGCCAAATTATTATTCGAATTTAAACTTACACTTTTTTACTCTATGATTTTATTCCAGGCATCTAAGAAATTTTTGGGTCTATAGTGTTGGTTTACGACTTCAAGAGCCAGATGACTTAGTTTTTTGTGAGTAATATCATCAATTTTTGTACATTTTTCTATCTGTTTTGTTAGAGCTGGAATTGAGACATCTTTGATATAATATCCACATCCAAAAAGTTTTACTCCAGTATCTCTTGTTATTACAGGAATGACTCCTGCTGCCATTGCATTAAGTGTTGTTCCCTGCATGCTGTCGCTGCATGTCGGGGATATATAGAACATACTTTTTTTGCAGATGTGTGTGAATGTTCTGCTTCCCATTTTCACATATCCATGTTGGTGAATGTTTCTGCATGCTAAATATTCTTGAAAATTATCCTTTATCTCGCTGTCAAGCTTTCCGAATATATGCAAATGCCAAGATGGATTAGCGGAAAAAATTTCCAGCAGCAAGTCGAGTCCTTTTAAGATATGTCTGGAAGCTGCGATGTAAATAAAATGTTTTGAATTCTTTTGAGAACTTTCAATAAAACTGATATTTGGATTTGCATAATTCGGGAAGCCATAAACAGGCATATCCAAAGGTTTGAAAGTTTCTATATTGATTTCGTTTCCGAAGCATACAATTTCATCAAAGATTTCATAATCTTCTTTTTTTAAACTAGAAGGATAGACAGGTTGATAGTTTTTATTTTTTCTTAAAGACAGATCGTTGTAGCGTTGTTGTACTTGTTGATTAGCATATGGACCATACTGTCCTGTAGTGAGACATATCTTTTTGCATGTAGGTTTTAGGTATTCCAAAATTCTGATTGCGTTTGGTCCATGTCCTATAAAAAGTTTATATTCCTTTTCAGGAACAAACAGGCTGTCATACATATCAATTATGTCTGTTTGATAACCATTAAATGCTAATGTTTCGGCAATTTGTTTGCTCTGCCTGAAATTCTCATGCCAATCAAGTCTTGGATCATTTTGTTTCCATGTTAAAGGAGACGAAAGGTATATAAGCAGGCATTTTTTATTGTTATTTTTTCCAATGGAAACTCGAGGTGGATGTCCTGTTTTTTTATATTTTATTATATCAGTTAGTTGATATGTTTTTGCTTTTAGCTTACTTATAATTTCCATTTTTATTCCTGTGGTTTAGAATATATGGTTTGTTGTGATCCGGCCATTTTGGAGAAGCGGAAGAATATGAAAAATCTTTTCTTTTTTTAGTATCATCTGTATATATTGCATAATTTAATGGAGTCTGGCATTTATAACCGTCATTAAACAGTTTATCTAAAATTCGTACAAAGTTTATAAGTGCTCTTAACGGCTTGCTTTTAATGCCTATATTTTCAACTATTATA
>CAYTUX010000256.1:0-18832 GCA_964441455.1 uncultured Victivallales bacterium
CAACAAAAATAACACCAATGCGCGAAAGTGTAGTGCCTGTACCTTTGTAAGTACCTGAATATAAAAGCTTTATTTTTTAGCCCGCGGAAGTTGGGTTAACAAGAGGCTCATTAACACCTTCATGTTCCAATTCCGGTCGCAAAACCTCTTCATAAAATTCAGCCGACCAATCTTCCGGATTAACACATACTCGCTTGATTCGTTCAGGTTCATCACAAACATTTGAATAATAAATCCACAAACAATCTTCAGACTCCAAATCAAAACATAAATGTCTCATTCTATAATTAACATCAATTGACTCGCCATTATCAAACTTGCAGAATGGTTCACTCTTAATGCATATATGTGCAATTTTCTCTGGAATTGCTCGAAATGAATTTTTGAAATTATATACAGGTCTGTCAGGACCTCCGGTTGATCCAAAGTAATTGTCGCCAATTTTAACCACACGTAAATAAGAAGGAACAAGATAAAGGTTGTCGCTGACAAAAAATAATCCATCTTTAGACTCGGAATATGTGGTACATTGCCCACTCAAAGCCTGACTCTTATCTGTCAGACCGCAGCCATGATAAAACATGATTATTTTTCTGTTTTCATCATCAATAACAATTTCCGGAGAAGCAATATGACCACAATAAGGAGTGTCAACAACAGTTAAAACTTCGCCATCATAAATTGTATAAGGTCCCAAAATGTCATCTGCATATGCCATGCGAATATATTGACCTTGATGGTGAGCAAAATAGATATAATATCTGCCTAATGGTGCAGAAACCCATTCCGGAACTTTTATTACAGTAGGCCCGTTTATATTACCTCCAAGTTCCGGATTGCTATCGTTCGAAATCAACGGCTTATCAACTAATCTCTTTATCTTCATTGTTTACCTCTTTTTAATTAGATGCCGATGAGGACATCGGCACTCCCACACCAAATTTACAAATTTTCTTCATGCCCGCAACGTACAAATTAGACCATGCTTTTTCACATTTCATTTGTGATATGTCTCATTATTCATAATTTTAAATGCTCGAAACAACTGCTCAAGCAGAATAACACGTGCCAGCTGATGCGGAAATGTCATTCTGGACATTGACAGCAAAAGGTCAGCCTTCTGCTTTAAAGAGTCATGAATTCCCAACGAACCGCCAATAACAATACAAAAATTTGACTGACCTGAAATCGTATAATCTTCAATTGTTTTGGCAAACATTTCAGATGTCATTGCTTTTCCCTGAACATCCATCAAAATCAGTATTGAATTTGAAGGAATCTTCTGGAGCATTTTATCTGCCTCTTTTTGCAAAACAATCTGCTGTTCCTGCAAAGATATTTTTTCCGGAGCCTTCTCATCGGGAAGTTCAACAATTTCAAGCTGAATAAAACGGGACAGTCTTTTACTATACTCATTTACAGCATTTTTAAGATACTTCTCTTTAAGTTTTCCTATTGCAACAATCTTAATCTTCATTCATTATTTTTCTATTTTTATCCATGCAACATTTTTTATACTTTTTACCACTACCACATTTGCACGGATCATTTCGACCTATCTTTTGCGGTGCATGATACGGAGTGCTATTTGCCATGTCTAGTGACTGGTTGTATTCTTCCAAGTATTCTTCCCTCTCTTCGTCATCAAACAAATCATCCCCCTGAGACTGAGCTCCCATTACCATACTCTTTGCCATACCCCAACAATCCGGATCTCTAGAGTTTTCTCGAATTTCCTTCTTTACCTTCTTCAAAGCCTTTGCTAATTCTTCTGAGTTGAAAATAACTCCCTCTTCCTCAAGAAAATAAAAATACAGACTTAGTACAGGTACAATCGATTTATAATATTCTTCACTTCCTGATACCTTTCTTGGTAAAACATCAGTACAACAATCCACGACTTCATACGGTTCCCAATCTTTTTCAAGCTGAGTGTAATAACTATAAGCTGAGTGTAATAACTATAAATATAATCAGTAAATGTGTCAATTATAAAACAAGTTTCTTCCTGCTGGCTTTCAGACAACTGCTTAAATTTATCTGTCAGTACTAATTTGTCATATAGCTTATCTGTACTTTTTTTAAATTCGTCTAATATTTCATCAGAGTACTCTTCATAATCTTCCATTATATCCCTTTCTTAATTTCTTTTCTTCTCTGTACTACAATCTTTCATGTTGCCATTTCCCCAGCTATTGACTGAAAATATTTTTCAAAGTTCAATAGCTGGGTCATTGCTTTATCCTATAAAGTTTATTATTAATGGCTAAAGCCTCTCTAGCATGCTCGAGTCAGCCCTTCACCCCGTTAATCGCAAGTGCTCCTACCCGGCAGCTTGCTAGTCCCGCAAAGCGGGTGGAGGTTTCCGAGCTTGCGAGAGGATGGTGGGGTAATCCTTCATTACAACCTCGCTACTAAAAAAGAACATAAACTTTGAACTGAAACTGTTAACTTTAATTCAATTAGCAGCTGGATGACGGCGTAATAACACAACCTCTTGCATTTAACCTTAGCGCCCTTCTTGTCGCACCGTAAGGAACGAAGACGGATGCGACACCTTAGCGGTTAACCCTCTTTCTTTTTTTGTGGCTAATTTTTCGTTTTCTTAGGAAACCAGGGAACAAAGTTGCTGGTTTTTCGGGCATATTCAATAAATTTAGGATTATCCTTATATTTCGCCTCTAACATTGGTACTCCCGAAACTTTGACCAGCAAAAAAGTTATTGTTATTGGGCTTATAATCATCCAGCTATAAAAACCCGAAAATGCAATTAATAAAATACCCCACCACATTGCTGCTTCTCCAAAATAATTTGGATGGCGTGTGTATTTCCAAAGACCTGATGTCATAATCTCACCTTTATTTGAAGAATCCTTTTTGAACTTCAGAAGTTGATAATCACCAAGAGCTTCAAACAGAAAACCAACAATCCACACAACAACTCCTATATAGTTTATAATATTGAAATTTGAAACAGGCTTATAGTTTACAGCAATAATTGGTAATCCAATTATCAACATAAAAAAACCCTGCAGCATGGCAACATTAACAAATGTTTTAAGCACTGCCTTTTTCCCCCATTGTTCTCGCCATGCCGCATAACGGAAATCTTCTTTTTTTCCTCTCTTTCTATAAGCAATATGCAGAGCAAGTCTTACTGCCCAAACAGATATTAAAAAAGTTATTAATAATTGAGTGAAGTATATTTTTTCAGCAAGAAACAAGTTTAAAAGAGCCAAAACAACAAACCCCAATCCCCAGGCAACATCAAATATTCCATTATCTTTTTTTATTGTTGCCACAACAAACCAAAGCAGCATATATATAAAAACTGCCGTCGATGAATATATTAAACAAACCAACATAATTTTTCCTATTCGTACATTAAACATATTCCAACAGAACCTATACCATTATGCACACCCACAACCGGTGAAATATCCATAATATATGCAGGTGATTTATCTAAAAGTTCGGTCAGTTTGAAAAAATACTCATTAGCACGATCTTCTGCCATAGCATGAACTATTGAATAATTCCAGATCTCGCCATCTTCTTTCAATCCTTCAACAATTCTTAGGATCTTGTTCATATTATGAGTTCTGTTAAAAGATTTATCAAAAACAATTCCTTTTCCCTTTTTATCAAGAGATACAATTGGCTTTATATTCAAGACTTTTGCAACCATACCTTTTATCGGACTAATTCTTCCCCCACGCACCATATATTTCAAGGTGTCAACATCAACAAATATTTTTGTTTTATTAATCCAGTTTTCAATTTCTGTTGTAATATATTCATAAGACATACCATTTTCGATTGCCTGGGCTGTTCGCAAGACAATCAAGCCTTCAGCACCGGAAAGATTGCGTGAGTCAACGACAGATACAGGTATGTTATCTATTTTCTTTCCTACCAGTAAACTTTGCTGATATACGGCACTTAGTTCATTAGATATATTTATTGCAATTATTGATTCATAATGGCTTGATGCAAATGCAAAAAGATTTTCTAATGTTTTATAGTCAGGTTGAGAACTTTTTGGATGATCTTCAGATGAATCAAGCATCTTATAAAATTGTCTGGAAGTAATTGAGTATTTATCTAAAAAAAGTTTTTTACCAAATGATATTTTAAATGGAGCTCTATGAATTTGATATTTTTTTATTATATCTTCGGGCAAATCACATGCAGTATCCGTTATTAAAGCAATTGGATACTTTCTGTTTTGTACAACTTCATTTTGAAACTGCATATCATCAATCTTTATTTGAGATACATCACCAAAGTCTTTAATTTGATAAAACAGTTCAGATGGATTATCTGTGTGAAGATGCAGATGCATTTTTTTAGGAATCCCAGCAAGAATAAGCGAGTTTTCAAACCCAAGATCAGCTAAAGTAATCTTCATTTCATTAATTGATATTTTACAATCTTCAACAATAGCTTCACAGCAAAATCTCTCTGTAAGATTATCCAAATTATGTTTATAGACCTCATCACCATTCCAGGCAAGAAACTCTCTTTTAGATATATCTTTAATGCTTCCATGCTGTATAAAATTAAGAACCCCCTCCAAAAAGTCCACAAAACCTTTTGCTCCGGCATCAACAACTCCATTATCCTCTAAAACTTTTAATTTTTTTGGAGTATCCTGAAGCGATTTTTTGGCAACATGATATGATTGTTTAAAAGCAGCAATAATATCATGTCCCTCAACAGTTATTTGATTCATAGCATCAGCCCAATCTTTCATAACAGTCAAAATCGTTCCTTCAACAGGTGCATGAACAGCATTGTATGCATATTCAACACCTTTAATTATGCTTTTACCAAGATCTTGTGCCGTAATTCTTTCAGAAAAATTAACAACACTACTAAAACCAAAAAGAAATTGAGCAAAGATGATTCCTGAATTCCCTCTTGCTCCGGTCAAAGCTGCATCAGCCATTGAAGAACAGGTTTCTTTAAACGATTTTGATGAAACCTCCACTTCCTCTATAATTGCATGCATAGTCGCAGCCATATTGGTTCCTGTATCTCCATCAGCAACAGGAAAAACATTAATACTGTTTAAATATTGCTGATTGTTTATAACTGCTTGACTGCCTGCAACAACAGCATTATAAAGTCTGATACTATTTATATACTTTATCTTATTATTTTCTCTATGTTTAGACATCTTTTTTTAACTTTCCTCCAAATATAAAACTAATGAAACATACTAAAGTTGTAAGAACTCCTCCCCATATAATATCAACTATAGTGAGAACAACAGGCCAGTTTTCAAGTGTTGCAAGATTAGTCAGATCATATGTTGAATATGTCAGAACTCCAAAAAAAACTGCATGAACAAGAGTAGACTTTAAGGAACCTTTTTTCAGTCCCGGCAAAACAACAAAAACAAGTATGCCTATAATAAATATAATATAAAAAATTATTGCTGCCGACCAGTTTGGACTCTCTGCCATAATAAAACCAAGATGTCTTTTATAAAATGACTGTGCAATAAGTCCAAGCCATATCATGTCTATCAAAAAAAATGATAACATAGTTATTAAAAAAAGCTTTAAAAAATATTTCATATTTATAACTCCTATATATTATTTGTTAGTTCAAAGGTCTATGGTCTAAGTAAAGAAACTTTAAAATGTAAATTGTAAACTGTAAACTAAAATAAAATCCCTTTTTTTCTGGTTAAACGTCTTTTTGGCGGGGTCACGGATCCCGATCCTACAGTTGCGTATGCTGAAATCAAATCTAAATGTTTGATTGCAAATGGTTTCTGTAGGGACGGGGTGCTTCACCCCGCCTTTAAAATATAATTTTCAACTTTATCACCCAAGAAGGTAAAAAACAAAAAGTCAATCCCTAATTCTATCGATACAAACAGATGTTTATCCTCTCAACCAGAAATCTAAGGATAAAATGTAAACGGTAAATGGTAAACTGTAAACTGTAAACTATTGTGCTGCTTCGCAACTTATTTATATTAGTGTCGATTTTTTCCTGCAAGCTCAGCGTTTCCGTACAACACCTGCAACGAAGATCGTTGCGTCACACCAAAAGCTGCAATCGAACAACGAGCAACGACATTCGAACAACTACCAACTACCTTTTTTCTGCGTTCTCCGTGCCTCAAGCGTAGCGGGTGGTTAAAACTCTTATTTTTTCCTTTTCACCTTTAGCGTCATTTCCGTCATTTGCCTGCCTGTGCGATGCTCGCACGCAGACAAGCGTTAAAACTCTTCCCAAGATTGCTGACTTGTTGTAGACCACTCTGCAATCCAGCTGGTAAATTTTTACCAGCTGGATGACGGCGTGGAATACAACATATTTTAATTCGTGAAATTAGCGAAATTCGTTGGTCAACCCTCTTCTCTTTTCTTCTTTCCATGATTATCGGTGTGCATCGGTGACTAATCTCTTCTTAATTTATTTTTTTCTCTGCGTCCTCTGCGTCTCTGCGCGAGACATCTCGTTCCTATTTTCCCAGTTCTTTGTATATAATGCTGACAGTAGTTTTTCCATTTGGATTCGTGTTTGCATATACAGAACAGAATCTTTTAGACTTGATCCATGTCATATAATTCGGAAGTTTCTGTCCTGTTTTCAATGGAATACCTGTTGTCCAACCAAGAGCATCCATTGTATTAACATAATAAGACTGAACAGCTGCCGGTGAAGCATAAACTTCAGATGTTTCCATTGCAAATGATGTATCAACATTTGCAATAAAACTAACAGGTATGCTACCCGGATATGAAGGCACTTTAGTCAGCAGATGTTCTGTCATAGGAAGTTTGGACTTGCGATATTCATCCTTGTTCTGACGAATGGCAAATACCAAAGTACTATCACCTCTTCCTAAATTAATAACAATAAAACGTGTTACATACTTATCTCCACGACTAAATCCTTTAGCAAATGAGCCCCCTCCGGCAAATTCAACACCAAAAATATTGTTTAAAGAAGCAATAGTCTCTGAAAAAGATGCAGCAAACGAAAAAATTTGGAGATTAGCATGTGAGTTATTGATATTTGCAGCAGTTGAATAAACAGATGTTCCTCCAAAATCCAGCACTGTTTTAAAAGGTGAGTCTGCTGATTTCATTGATGTAAATACTTTAGCACCTGCCAAACAGACAAAAGAGAAAAATAATAATTTAATAAGTTTTGATTTAGTAAATATCATCAGTATGCGTCATCCAAACTTCAACATCAATATCAATACTGTCTTTATTCCATATCAAATTTTTAAATGCTTCTGAGAGAGTAACACTTTTTCTTGAAGCACCACTTACAAGTCCATATGCGTCAACAGGTGAAACTACATTTTTTATATAATTAAAACTGCTTCTTGGAGAAGCACCAATAATATCCCAATCTGATGAATTTACAACACTTCTTTCAACAATATCATTCTGTAGTGAAAAAGAGCTTGCAGTAATTTTAATATCGTCTTCAGTATACTTTTTCCAATCTGAACCGGAGTCAACCTCCGACACATAATCAGGAGAATTGATGCCTGATAAAGCTGAAATTGCATTTGCACCGGCTTCAGCCCTTGCTTCAGTCATAGCATCGGTATGCTCTTTGGTGAGAACAACCCCCTGAAAAACCATAGTAAGAAGAATAAGAAGACCAACAAGCCCGATAACAAACTCTATCATTGCCTGTCCGTATTTTAAATTGTCTCTTTTATTTTTCATTTTTTTGTACGGGCGACACATGTGTCGCCCCTTCCATTTCCCCATTTTCGAATTTCCGCATTTTCGCAATTGATCACTTTCACTATTCGATCCAAAGTACTCCTGCCCTGTTTAGGGGAGGTGGCATGCGCAGCATGACGGAGGGGTAATCCTGCAATTTTAGCATTTATCTAATGCCCCCTGGATGTTCCACCACCTCGTCTGGTTCCACCAGGATCTGTTGCTGTACAACTCTGAACATTATCAGGATCATCAAGCCATCTTAAACCATCATCTCTAAATGAACGTCTTTCCCAACTTAAAAGCTGTGCACAAAAATAACATCCGGGAGTTAAACCACTTGTACCGTGTTCGATATAGTCAGGTAAATGGTCATTAATATGTCTCTGCCACTCTAAATCAAAAGCACCTCCATATGGTGACGACGAAGTATCCAGTGGTATTAAACGAACATCATGAAATGCTGGAATAACTAAATCATAACGACATGGAGTTTCTGTTTCATTCAAATACCCAAAAGCTTTTGCCGCAGAAGTCCATTTAACTCCATTAATAACAACTTCTCCATCTTCTCCAGGTGTCATACGCTCCATCTCTGTCTCGATTCTCGTAGCAGAGTCTGCTCCTTTATAATCATATTGCGGCTTAACTGTTCCTGTTGCGGGAAATGGTGAATCAAACTCACTCCATGAATCCCAACCCCCACTAGAATAGCAATACCATGTATATGAATTAGTTGAACCAAAAGCATTGACAAGTGAACGGTTATGATCCGCAACAGCATAATCTTCTGAACTCTGACCGGCAATGTTGCCCAATCTAGTGTCTACTCGCGATAACTGTAAACCCAAAATCTCCGAATTAACAGGAGTAAAAGATGAAAAAGTGGGCAATGGTCCCCAATCTCTATAATCTGAATATGTTTCAAGAAGATTTAAGGCGTTAAAATAAAACCAGCACCAGCTGCGACCTGCAATGGCATCATAAAAATCATACCTTAGTAAATAATGATTATAACCTACATTTGAATAAAACTTTGCATTGTCAATTCCAACAGCAATACCTCTCTCGGCAATGCTCTCAAGCATTGTTGCATACTCCTCCCAGGCATTAGGATATGGTTCCGCAAAAAGCATATTACCTGTTGTCGGAGACTGTTGAACATATTGATTCCTCACAATATCAGCATGTTCTAATACATACTGAGTAAACTCATCGTTGTTGAATACACCGTTGTTCTTAGCTGCCTGCTGAGTTGCATCAAAACCAATTAACGGACCTGTAAAAGCAAGTCTGACTTGAATGTTGGAAATTGCATCAACTGTAGTCCAATCACTATCCGCAATGGCTATTGCATTCATAATGTTCAAATCACCAATAATATTAAGAGAAATCCCCTGCCATCTCGCCCCCATAAGAGCAGCTGAATCACCCGCATTACGAATCTTACTTTTAGTGTTAAGAATATTGTGCAGATCAAACACCCATATTACTGTAAAAAACAGTATTACCAATACAACTAGAAAAAATACCAGCGTCTGACCATCTTTTAATTTATACTTTTTTCCGTTCACAAAAATTCCTATTTAAAATTCACCATCACCGAACTTTGCACGCTCCTAATGTACCGGCGAGACCTACCTCACCCCAAGTTCTCTCCTGCTGGGAAAGCCGAGCTCCAGCTCGACACATATTTCCCATCATTCCCATAATCTCCCCATCAATGAACAAAGCTCCGCGACAAACTAATTAAACCCCATATCATCTAAATACAAAGGGTAATGATTTTCAAGTTCAACACTGCTCCTTAACCATATGCTGGTTGAAGATGGAGACACAAATGACCACATTATTGGAAATAGTTCAGGATACTCCTGTTCAATTGTAACATCGAGTAAACCTCCCACAACTGAAACCCCACCAACTGCACCTCCGATGACATCAACTCTAATGTTATCCCAATTTTCATAATCTAAAATACCTCTGGAACGAGAATGATTTTCACTGGAAAGATAAAAAGGAACTCTAGCCCTTTCAATTGCATATTGCATAGATTGAGGATGGCTGTTTAAAGCTGTATCCCAAGCATCACCAGGCGACATATTATCCAAACCTGCATTGTGAACTGATGTGTTTTGGAAAACAGGCTCAAGCATTTGTCCTGAAACAGGAATCAATGCAACTCTTCCAACTTTTTCAACCATCCAACCGTTCAACCCAACTGTCTTGGCTCGAGCAACTGCATTTGCCGAATAATTCAAAATCTCTTTTGCAGCAAAAAGATAACACAACTGAAACAGACCCCAAAATATAATACATGTCAAACCAAACATCAAACATGTCTCAATTAAAGATTGACCTGATTTTGATTTGTCTGCTTTCACAAAAAAAGTCCTTAATAATAAAAAAAGCACCAAATATTTTAAAGATTTACTGATGAGCCAATTTCAAAAGTCGGTTTTCCGAGGTCTGCCACAGCTGGCAAATATTCCCCGCAGGGTTTGATAGCTGGACAGGCTGACCTCGGCTACAGATGTTAAACGCCCCAAAAACGTTGATTTTTCTGCCAACTACTGTAGCCACTTCCAGCAGGGAGCGGACTTTTGAAATTGGCTCTGATAAAGGAACCCGATAAAATCTGATGCTTAAAATATTTGCTTATTCTTACTCGTGAGATCCATCAGTATCAAGACTCTTCAGTACATCCGTTGAATCTGCACTTCTTGATGCAGTACCTGTTGAATCAAGTGCGTTGGTTGCTCCAACCATCTTGTCTTGAATTTTGTCACTGAACAAACCAAAAATAGCTAAAGCTGCAACAGCAACAATAACAACAATAATTATATATTCAACCATTGTCTGACCAGATTTATTATTTTTCTTTTTCATAGTAATATTATCCTATATTATACGTTAACATTAAATTATTTGTATTTGTTTAACGGTAAACACCCACACTTTATTATACGGTTGACCAATATAAAAGTTTACAGTTTATATATCATTCCTATTTATTTGTCAAACAAACAAGGTTTATTAAATTCCGGTTTTCCGGTTGAATGCCCTTTTCGGCAGCCCCGCCTTTTCAAACCAACTTTTAGTGTTGACACCCGGCAGGGGTGAAGCACCCCGCCCTACAGCTGCTGATGCCGCAAATCAACATTGAGCTGTTGCATAAATTATGGAAAGTCAGATGCAACCAAATCAAGAACCCGAGACCCGAATTCCCTGAATGTAAAAAGAAAAACAGCCATAACTGAAAGTGAAAAAACAAGCATAACGGTTAGAATCATATATTCAACCATCGTCTGACCTCTTCTGCTTCCCAAAAGCTTATTTAAAGTTTTTCTTATCAACAACATATCATGCCTTTTTAATATTTAAGACAATATTTACAAATTTCACTTGAAATTGCAACAACTTTTTACTATAATCCCCAAGAATTTTCATATACAATATATCCACGAAAGAAACTTATGGACGAATTCAATATAGATGGCTTTACAATAATTGAAAAAATCGGTGAAGGTGGAATGGCTACCGTTTGGAAAGCCAATCAGGAATCACTCGATAGATTGGTTGCAATAAAAGTATTATCTCCTAAACTTGCTGCACACGAGGAAGACATAAGTCTTTTTAGACAAGAAGCACAATCTGCTGCAAAACTTAAACATTCCGGAATAGTTCAGGTTTATGATGCAAAAACCGATAAAGGACTATACTCTCTTGTTATGGAATTCATCGACGGATACACGGTAGGCGATTGGCAACGCAGAAAAAAAGTACTTGATGAAACTAATGTAATACTTGTCGCTGAATCAGTTGCCATGGCTCTTGAATATGCATGGAATACAAACAAAATCATTCACTGCGATATTAAGCCGGACAATGTAATGATTGATGCAGATGGGACTGTAAAACTTGCTGACCTAGGTCTTTCACGTACAATCAGCAACCTTGAAAGTGCACAGGATCTGGAAGAAGTAATGGGTACACCGGCTTATATGTCTCCGGAACAAGTACAAGGTGAAACAAATATTGACTGCAGAAGTGATATATACTCATTGGGAGCAATGATGTATCACATGAGTACCGGCAAAATGCTCTTCGAAGGTTACAGTGAAGAACAGGTTATGGAGATGCAGCTTTCCGAAGTCCCCCCACCTGCCAAATCAATAAATAATGGTGTTTCACAAGGCATGAGTGATTTAATTGCATTGATGCTTGAAAAAGATAAAGAAAAAAGACCAAAAAACTGGCAGACAGTCATAAAAAAACTTCACGATTTAAAAGCCGGAGATAAAATTACCGGCAAAAAAGTTTTAGCAGATCCATCAATTAACAAAAAGAAAGTCGCAAATAAAAAAAACATTTCAGTAAAACATCATCAGCACAATATTAAATTACAACATCATGTGGATAGTGTCAATACCAGTTTCTCAAAACAAATTTCTGAAGTTGATAAGAAAAAATCACCAGTCTTATTAATTATTATTGGCGCCGCAGTGCTAATAGTTGGAATCATTGCTATTTTGTCAATGAATCATGCAAATAAAATTAGAATTCAAAAAGAGGCTGAAATAAGAGAAAGAGCTATATATCATCAAAAAGTTTTAAAAGAACAAAAAGTCTACAATGCAATCATGACCTATTACAACAATAATCCTCAAAAATTTGGTTATGTCATATCAAAATTAAAGGATTTCAATAAAAGAGCACAGATTGAACAATATATAGAGCTTTCAAATGAAAAAATTAAAATGCTTCAAAAACAGTATGATAAACAGGTTAAAGGAGATAAAGATCTTTTAGAATGGCAAGCCGAAAAATATATAAATCAAGGTGATTTCATCAAAGCTAAATATATCTATACAGGTTACAATGGTGTCTTTCCTGATGAAACAGAAGAATTTCGAAAACAAAAAGCAGAAGAAATACAAAAACTTATTGATCAGCAAGTGGTAAAAATAAAACAAGAAGAAAAGAATAATGTTTCAACAAAAAAAATTATTAATTCTACCCTAAATAAAATATCAGCCTCATCTCCATCTGCAGCAAAAAGTTTCTTACATGACCAAATAAAAGAAAATCCTGAAATAGCAGAAAATAATAAAATCAAAGAACTGAACACAATGCTAAATCTGCTAGACAAAAAAGCTGTAATTATTGAATCATATTTAAAAATTAAAGAAATTGGAGAACCAATAACTCTGAAGACAAAAAATAGAGATATATCTGCCAAAGTAACAAGTCTGGAAAACGATGGTCTCAATATTGGTTTAATTAATAGCGATGGAATTATTAATTCGTATACATTTATACCATATAGTCAGCTGTCTGATGAAGAAATGGACGCAAGAATAAAAGATAATAAAGATGCGTACAACATAAATAAAGGACTTGAACACGCAAAAAATAAGTCATATGACCTTGCTGAACTATACTTCAAGTGCCTGCCTGAAAATTATTCAACATTAATGCTTGATATAATTAATAAAGAGCGTAAAAGCACATACGATTTAAAAGCTGAAGAAGACCTCACAAAAATCTTTCGTGCATTTAATATGGAAATTTACACACTTGACGATTTAACTGACATTGAACCACCGAGTTTGTCTGAAGAACAGGTTGAAAAGCTTCAAAGTGCAATTAATACATGGCGATCAGAATATAGTCAGAATACATTGAACTTTCAATTCTCTGCTGAGTAATGAAAAGTAATATAAAAAAACATAGAGAATCTTTTGGATTTCCTTTTTTCACAATAGTTATTTTTTCAACATTCATTTGGCTGCTATGGCTGACAACAACAAATGTCCAGGAAGGTAAAAGGATTCCAATTAAAACTAAATTTTTATTTTCAAATATTCAATTTCAGGAAAATGAATCATACGGAAGTCCCCTTCTTTTTGCCAAACCAAGTTCTAAAGGTTTTTCTGCTGACTATCATATAAATCTGAAAGATAACTCTAATATCGAATTCATTCCGACACAATCACCAATATTTCATAAACTTGATGCGGAAAAACTAAAAACGTCAACTCCGAATGCAGAAAATATTGTAAAAAAAACCATAGCACCAGAGATACTCAATAAAACTAACCAAAGACAACCTAATCATAATCTTGAAAAAATGGTTTCTCTTTCAAAAAACCTTAAGGAACTAAAGTTTAAAATCGATACGGAAAAACTGAATTTGAACATTAATAAGAGTAGATATGCATTCTATACAGTAGACATAAACAGTGATGGAGTGATAGATCATATTTTTGTTGAAAAAACAAATTTAAGCAATGAACACATAGTAGAACTGAACAAAGCTATGGTAAGTGCAGAATTCGATACTCCTGAAAAAAATGAGATTGGACAAATTAAATTTTTCTTCAAAAATAATGAATAAAGTAAGGGCGACACATGTTTCGCCCCTACAGTATCAACATACAGTCTCCATAACTGAAAAAACGATACTTTTCTTCAACAGCTTTTGAATAAGCCTCAAAAATAAACTCTTTTCCGGCAAAAGCAGCAACCATCATTATAAGCGTAGACTTTGGAAGATGAAAGTTTGTTATCATAGCATCCACAACTTTAAAGTCATAGCCCGGATATATAAATATTGAACTGCGACCGAAATCTGAAACAATATTACCTCCATGTTTTTGAGCAACCGTTTCTAATGTTCTAACAGAAGTACTTCCCACAGCAATAACTCTTGCACCGGAATTTTTGGTTTTATAAATTGCATCAGCTGCATCTTGATTTATTTCATAACGCTCTTCATGCATTTTATGATCTTCAATGTTATCAACTTTCACAGGAGCAAATGTTCCAGGTCCAACATGTAAAGTCAATTCACTCTTTGAAACACCTAAATCAAAGAGTTTTGAAAAATGTTCATCGGTAAAATGTAGACCTGCTGTCGGTGCAGCAACTGCTCCTCGTTCTTTTGCAAAAACAGTCTGATAGCGTTTCTTATCTATATCCACCCTATCGTCTGCCTTTTTTCTCTTTATATATGGAGGAACAGGTGGTACACCTTTCTCTTCAAGAATGTCAAAAAGATCTCCATCAAAATTTAACTTTATCAGAACTCTTCCATCAATACCCTTTTTAATAATTTCACCCTTAATAAGCCCCCTAGCCATAGAAACTTGAATACCTGGACGAGCTTTTCCTTTATAATAACTCTCCCAGATATTTTCACTGACAGCTTCAATCAGAAGTAATTCAACCTTACCTCCTGTATCTACTCTTTCTCCAAAAATTCTTGCTGGAACCACTTTTGTGTTATTAACAACTAGTAAATCATTGGGATTAAGATAATCTGAAAGATCGGAAAAAAGACGATGTTCAATAAGACCTGTTGAACGATGCAGAACCATCATTCTGGCATCTTCTCTTTTATCAGGGGGGATTTGAGCAATCAGCTCTTCCGGTAAGTAATAGTCAAAATCTGACGTTTTCATTCTTCAAATTGAATATCGCAAAGGCTGCGATATTTCCCGCCAAGTTCATATAGTTCTTCATGAGATCCACGTTCTAAAACAACACCATTATCAATCAGCAAAATCTGATCTGAATGCTTTATAGTGCTTAACCTATGGGCAATAGCAAAAACAGTCCTGTTCTCCATAAGATTTATTATGGCATCTTGAACTAAACGCTCTGTTACTGTATCAAGTGCACTTGTTGCTTCATCCAAAATTAAGATTGGAGGATTCTTCAAAATTGCTCTAGCTAGCGCTACTCTCTGCCTCTCCCCCCCACTAAGCAAAAAGCCCTTTTCTCCAACAATTTTGTCATACCCATCCGGATCTTTTATTATAAACTCATGTGCATTTGCTTTCTTTGCAGCTTCAATAATCTGATCTCTTGTGGCATTCTCAACACCATATGCAATATTTGCTGCAATTGTTGTATTAAACAGAAGAGTCTCCTGTGAAACCACTCCAATCATTTTCCTAAATGATTTCGTATCAATATCTTTTAGGTCAACCCCATCAAGAGTTATAACACCCGACGTCGGATCATAAAATCTGGCTAATAAGTTTGAAAGTGTACTTTTTCCGGAACCGGTCTCTCCTACAATAGCTATGGTAGTTCCCCGCTTGAGTGTAAAGTTTACATTGGAAATAGTATTCTCTCCAATATCCTCATATCGAAAATAAACATCTTTAAATTCAATAACATTTTCAAAAGATTTAATTTGAACAGGATTATCCGACTCAACAATCGAAGTATCTGTATCTATTAAATGAAAAATACGAGAAAGTGCAGCTGATCCCTTCTGAATATTAGCATTCATTCTTGAAAGTCTTTTCAATGGTTGATATATAATGACTGCAGCAGCGGCAATAGGCATAATTTCTGAAAATTTTACTCCTTGAGCATAACAGATTACAAGAAATGCCATACCAAAAATCATACCAACACCCTCCATTAAGGGTGCCATTAAAAGTTCTGCTCTCAATGCCTTGATAATAGTCTTGAAATATTTTGTGTTTATCTCTTTAAATCTGTTGCTCTCAATTTCTTCTGTATTATATGCTTTTACAATCTTTACACATGTAATAGTCTCGTGCATACGTGCTACAACATCAGAAATATGCCCTAAAGCCCTTCTTGTATATTTTTTTACAACATTACCAAGAATAACTATAGGTAAAATAATTAATGGAAAGAAAATTAAAATTCCAAACAAAAACCCACCTAGTTCATTGTTAAGTGTAAAAATAATCACAAAAAGAAGACACGATAAAACATCTATTGGAGATCTTGCCAAGTCGGCAATTGTGACAGATATAATATTCTCAACAACCGCTGCATCATTAGTTGAACGACTAATCAATTCGCCCACATCTGCCTTACCGTAAAATGAAAGAGATTGTTCCTGAAGAGAATCAAACATTTCCGCTCGTAAATCTCGAATCACTCTACTTCCAACCCAACGAAGACAATACCTGTTTAAATACTCCGCAAGACCTCTTAAAAAAACAATGACAGGGAAAAAACTTAAAAGCACAATTAAAAACTGCCATGTCATATTACCCAGTTCATCTTTAACCTGAATCCCAAAACGACTCGCGAATTCAACAATTTTTTTTTCATTTCCAATGCTTGTAAAACCATCTGTTTCACCGGAAATATTAGGGACGGAAGATTCATCTTTCTGGTTTAACTCTGAAGAAACAGATACTGATAATGGTTTTGACTCCTTTTCAAAAACAGAAAGAGCAGGCTTCAAAGCCGTAAGAATACCAAAAGTTGATCCTCCGCATATAATACCTGCAACAACACCAATAATAACATGACCTTTACATCTCTTGAAATATTGCCAAAGTCTTCTGTATATTCTTATAGATGAATCATTGTTTATCTTTTTTTTAATCATAAATTCTTTACCCAGTTTAAAATGTAGAACACCCTTTACTCCCATGCACGGAACACATCATCCCCATCTGTCCCATCCGACCCATCATGTAGCGACGAGACGCACCGACGAACTTCCCAAGTATTAAGAAGTTCTTAGAACTTAAAACTTTCCTGACCATTAACAATTAATAATTAACCATTGTTATCAATCTTCGTCAAATTTTCGAACATGTAAAAGCTCTTCAAGTTCATCTAAAATCTGTTCTGCATTAGCAATGGAATCTTCAACAACAAACTTTAAGGTTGTTCCCGTTGAAGCTTCAAGTGTGATTAATCCCATTATGCTTTTTGCGGAAACAGGGTCATCATCATCTTTAACTACCCATACTTCACCATCGCACCTTGAAGCAATTCCAACAATTAACGCTGCGGGTCTGGCATGTATGCCATATTGATTTTTAATTTCAAGTTCTCTTTCCATCTTAATCATTCCCATCCAGACTACCACCCGTCATAAGCTTAATAACTCTTTCATCAAGTTCCTTGACTGCATCATGACCCAGTAGTTTAAGTTTAAAATCTAAAGCAGCCGTCTCAAGAATGTTAACCACATCTCTTCCGGGTGCAACGGGTATATATACCCTTTTAACATCAACACCTAACAAAGTCTTTGTACACTGCATTGTTCCACACCTGTTCTGCTCATCATCCTCTCCTTGTGGACGCAATGTCGCAACAAAATCCAATTTTTTTTCACCTCGAATAGATGACACACCAAAAATACTGGGAACATGTATAATTCCCAAACCTCTAATCTCCATATGATATCTAGTTATATTTACAGGTGCAGCAATAATCTTACCAGAACTATCCCGACGTAACTGGGTTGTGTCATCGGAAACCAAAGCATGACCTTTTTTTATTAATCCTAACGCTGCCTCACTCTTGCCAACACCGGGGGTTCCCTCAATTAAAACTCCTATTCCATGAATCTCAACCATTGTTCCATGAACTTTCTTGTGCGGTGCCATCAGATTCTCTAAAATAATCGTAGCTTTGTTTATAAAAAGTTTGGTCTCCATATCTACAGTAAAAACAGGTGTTTCAAATTCTTCTGCCAAGCTGACAACTTCCGGGTAAACATGATGACCTCGAGCAAAAACTAAACAAGGAATATGCTGCAAGAAAAGTTGCCTTAAACTATCCAAACGCTCTGAATCAGTTAAAGAACTAAGATATGAATACTCCGCCAAACCTATTAACTGTAAACGTTTTGGAGCAAAATCAGTATAAAAACCTGTAAGTCCTAAACCAGGCCTGTTTATCGTTGCCTCAATTATCTGCTTTTCCAATCCCTTAGATCCGGCAACAAGTTCCAGCCCAAGCAAATCTTTTCCATTAAAAAACAGATTATCAACAGATATGGCATTCAAAATTTCATTCATAGTATATATTCCTTAAAAAATATTAAATTCAACAGCAAAAGAACTTAATGGGTTCCTAGCTATAAAAGGTTTGCTATGTTAACAAATAAGACAATAATTTTCAAGCCATATTTTAAAACAAGGTTTTTTTCCTGTTTTTCTGGTTGATTTTTGTTTTCGATCGGCGAGGACGCCAACCCTCCCGATGTGCAGACTAATATTGTCTTGTAAGAACGGGAGAAAACACCCCTCCCTTCCGACCAACGACCAACGACCTATCCTCCCTCACCAGACCCAAAGTGCTCCTCCCCTGTTTAGGGGAG
>CAYTUX010000257.1:0-3011 GCA_964441455.1 uncultured Victivallales bacterium
AGTTTGAACAGAGTGTGAACGACATGATGGATAAGTAAAAAAATATTAAACTTGCAGGTACAGGTTAGATGCCCCGCACCGGACAAATGCCCTTATTTAAAATTAGTGCTATTGCAAATTTTTCAAAATACACAGAGTTATTTTGGTAACTTCTCAATATTTGTTCAACCGCTGACAAAGATTATCAATACAAAAATATAATTTAGCGAAAGTATGGAGAATATACAATGAAAAAATAGGGAAAAATTATAATATCCTGTTTTCCCGGTTAAATGCTATCTCGGCAACCCCACCTTTACTTTGATCCTATTTACGGCATTTTGAAATTAATAAAAACGAATAAGTGTTTGTAAATAAGGGAGTTGTTTCGATTATTAGCTTCACCAAATGGGTGAATAATTTTCTGAATTTCAAACCGCAAGGGGTTGCCAGTTTTAGGTTGATTCTTAGAAATCTAAAGTAAGGGCGGGGTTGCTAATGCTATAAACAAAGCTAAACCATTGATTTGAAGATGTTTTGTAGGGTCGGGATCCGTGACCCGCCTTTAAAATGTACATTTAAGTACTCAACCAGAAATCTAGTCCTTAACTTTTCGCAATCAAAAAGTCAGCAACAGGAACGTCGGCAGGCAGCAATTTATGTTTTGACAGCTCTTTGGGGCGAACCCATTTGGCAGAATCATGAACAGAAAGAACCATATTTCCATAAAAGTTGGTTATTTCAAAGACACTCAAATGGACCGCAAGCTTACGTGTATCGTGAGTTGTGTTGCACATGTGTTCGCCAATTTCAGCATCAATGCAAAGCTCCTCTTCAAGCTCTCTGTGTAGAGCCTCCTTAGGATTTTCACCTGCCTCAATCTTACCGCCCGGGAATTCCCAATAACCAGCATGCTTTTCCCTTTTTTTTCGGCGACAAATTAAAATTTTATTATCCATAGTAATGATCCCGGCAGCCACATTAATCTCTTTCTTTTCACCATCCAGAATTGCTACAACCATATTCTGAGTCTCTTCCAGCTCATCTAATTTCAACTCCGGATCATAAATTACAAAAGTTTCCCCGGTTTTACGATGTTCATATATGCGATAAAGTCCGCCATCATCTCGATATTGTGCAGCCTTTTCAATTAGCAGCCTCTGCCTTTCGAGCATAATTGCCAAAACATAAATTATATTTGCATTTTGAGCTTCATAATCATCTGTAAGTTTTCGAAGCAGAGATTCAACAGTTTCCTTGGTAACAGGTTCTTCTTCCGGCGGAGGTGGAACGTGATAAACAGATACCCAATGGCTCACAGTAGCATTATGCAGAGTTTCATTATCACCAAGACAAACCTTGCATATGTCTTCGCGATCATATCCCTCGTCAGAAAACATAAGAACTGATGTAAACTCCTCTTTATCTTCAAACTTTTTTTCACACTTTGTGCATTTGTGCGAACGCGATTTTATATTCCAATCAGTTGCCATATTTTGCCACCAAATCATATTCAATTATATCAGTATATTCAATCTCTATTAAATCCGGTTGATTAAATTTTTCTGCACCTGTCACAAATGTGCAGCTGTCAACATCAGGTGCCTGCCCATCAGAACGAGCAATCCATATATCCGGCTCGTCCAGAGATTTGGCTACAAGCAATACCCTATCCTTTTTGCCGATTTTTTTTTCAAGTTTTTCTGCAACAATCTGCTGTTGCAAGTTCATAAGCTGTTTCTGATAGCGAAGAGTTTTTTTCTCTGAAGGCACATTGCCCATATCATAAGCAGCTGTTCCCTCTTCCGGTGAAAAAACAAATGATCCAAGATGATCAAATTCAGCTTGCTTAACATAATTGAAAAGGTGTTCAATATGCTTTTTCTTCTCGCCCGGAAATCCAAGCAGACAAGTTGTTCGCAGTGTCACATCAGGAAGAATATCACGAGCCATTTCTGGTATCTTTTCAACAAATTCTATTGTTTTTTTTCGATTCATTGCTTCAAGAATTTCGGGATGACTATGCTGAATTGGTATATCAAGATAGTGACACACCTGCGGCAGTTCTGCCATTGTTTCAAGAATTTCCACAAGCTGTTTATCCGGGTAACAGTAGAGCACTCTAAGTTTAAAGTCGCCACCAATATTGCTTATGGCACGCATGAGTTTGGGTAAATCCGAACCATCGTTAAGATCATTCCCATAAAATGTTGTATCTTGTGAAATAAGATTTATCTCTTTTATTCCATTCTCAAGAATTGCTTCTGCCTCGCGTACAATATTTTCTATGCTTCTAGAACGATGCTTTCCGCGAATATGTGGAATTGCACAAAATGCACAGCGATGAGTACATCCTTCGGCAATTTTTATATATGAAAAGCTGTGACCGGAAAATGACAATCCAGGAACAGTTGGTTCAAAAACTTTAATAGGATTATCAGTGGATATTTCATATACTTGACTCTTATCAGATGTAATACTCTCTACAACTTTTGAAATCATATGCAAATCATCAAGTCCGACAAATGCATCAATATCAGGATTTATCGATGAAAAATCTTTCCTATAGCGTTGCGGCAGACAACCGCTAACTATAAGTTTTTTTTCAGGAAATTCAGATTTTAATTCTATAACTTCACCAATAACCTCAAAAGACTCATCTCTGGCATCTCTAATGAATGAACAAGTGTTCACAATAACAACATCGGCAGCTTCAGGAGATGGTGCGAGAAAATAGCCATCTTTAATAAGCCGCCCGGCCATTACTTCCGAATCAACAAGATTTTTTGCACATCCCAGATTTATAAATCCAACTGTTATATCTTTGTTCATAATTCTACTTATCCTTATTATACCTAGCCCAGCAGCTGAAGACTCAAAAAAAACCTTAGATTTCTAGTTGCAGATATAAAAATATATTTTAGAGCCTCTTTAAGTAACTTCTCAATAAGTCTTTGATCAACCGCTGAGCAAGATTATTGATATATAGCTGCAATATATTAAAAGTATGGGGGGATGTACAAGAAAAAAAT
>CAYTUX010000258.1:0-19842 GCA_964441455.1 uncultured Victivallales bacterium
GGAAATACTATGGCTATGCCACGAGTTAAAGTTGATGGAAGAAGTATCTATCACACGTTTCAGAGATGTGTTGACGGAACTTCCTGGATGGACTCCGAATACAAAAAGGAGAAGTTCCGGCAGATAATGAGAGCTGTTGAACAGTATAGTGGTTGCAGGGTTTTAACCTATGCAATTATGAATAATCATTATCATATTCTGCTTGAGCAGACTGATTACGAATACATTGATGATCAGGAGTTTATGCGTAGGCTTAAATGTCTATATGGAGACTTTTATGTCCGAGAGATTCAACGTGAATATGAGGACAGAAAAGAGCGGCATGGTATTGAATATGCAGATAAAATATTTAAAGAATTGAAGCTGAAACATCTGAAGCGTATGTACAATGTCTCAGAATTTCAAAAAACTTTAAAGCAGAAGTATGCACAATGGTATAATGCAAAATATCAGAGATCCGGTTCATATTGGGGAAACAGGTTCAAGAGTGTTATTGTTCAGGACAGACCTGATGCTTTATTTATGATGGCAACATATATTGAATTAAATCCTGTCAGAGCCGGTTATGTTGATGATGTAAAGGATTATAAGTTCAGTAATTATGGAGAAGCATACAGAGGAAATGAAGTTGCTATGGCAAACATAATCCGTACTGTTTCCATGTATACAGAAAAGGAGATTGTTATTGATCCGTTGACTTTAAAGAAAGGTCAATTATATAATGCTTGGAGTAAATATTCTGCATGGTACCGAATGCATATCTTTGAGAGGGGAAAAGAAGTTGTTGATTATGAAGGTAATGTGATTAAGCGTGGCTTCAGCAAAGAACATATTGAAGAAGTCCTTGAAAAACGAGGACGATTAAGTCTCGCTGATTCAATGCATTGCAGAGTTCGTTACATGACCGATGGACTTGTCTTCGGAGACAAAGATTTTTGTGAGTCAATGTTTGACAAATTCAGAGAGCACTTTTCTGAAAAAAGAGAATCAGGTAGTCGGAAAATGAAAAAAGTTGATTTTGGAGGATTATGCACTGTTCGTGGACTCCAAATTGACGTAGTTCAGCCACCTAAATAATAAATTGCTTAACAAAAACATAATATCAGGGCGGAGCTTGCTCAAATTTAGTAAAAAAATGCTGTTTAAGTGTCTTTTATGCAAAAAAAATACAAGATAAGTTAAGTGCTGCTGTCTTTAGTGGTATATTTTTGTTCTATTCATTCAACTTTCCATAATTTAATTCTGAACTGCTATAATTTTTTGAAATATTGAAGTTTATAATAATTTAGGTGTGTCCTTTTTATTTATTTTGATCAAAACATTCAAATATACTTTTAAATAATTATTAAGGTTTGTCCTAAATTTGTTTCAAAAAAAGGCTTGTTATTTTTAGAGTATTTTATATAATAGAAGCAAATTATAAGGATTAATGAACTATGGCACTATTTTTATATACAGGACGAGCTAAAACAGGCGAAAGAGTTGAAGATATTGTTGAAGCGGCAGATCGCAGATCAGCAATGCTTATGATTTCCAAGATGGGTTATACGCCAATCAGCATTCAGGAAAAAAGCAAGGTTGCTGATAAATCAAAAAAAGGTCCATCCTGGTTTAAGTTTTCTTCGTCCGGACAAGACAAAATGAAGCCACGAGAAGTTTTGATGTTTACTACTGAACTGAGTGATCTTCTTGCATCGGGCATGACGCTTGGTAATGCACTGAACTGTCTTGCTAAAAGGCGTGTAGATAAAGGTGAAGACAATATTATTGTTCAGTTACGAGATGAAATTATCAGTGGTGCAAATTTTTCTGATGCACTGGCAGAGCATCCGAAGACTTTTCCTGAATTGTATGTAAACATGATTCAGGCCGGTGAAGACAGTGGTGCTCTTCCCGAAGTTTTAAAACGGTTGGTTATTCACTATGAACGAATGCAGGAGACTAAAGAGAAGATAATAATGGCACTTGTTTATCCTGTAATAGTATTAGTTATGGGTATTGGTACAGTTGTATTTGCCATGGTTGCTGTAATTCCTCAGTTTGAAGCAGTATTTAGTCAGATGGGAGCACGTTTGCCTGCTGTTACTCAATTACTGATTAACATGAGTGCTGGAACAAAAAAATATGGTGTTTTTATGTTGCTTGGAATTATTGCTATAGTTGTTTTGGCAAACAATTTTATAAAGACAGAGAAGGGTCGTTTGATGTGGGATAAGTTGAAACTTAAAATGCCGTTGATCAAGGGAGTTGTTGCAGCTGCTATATATTCAAATTTTGCTCGTACCTTTGCAACGCTTTTACAGAATGGTGTTCCAGTTGTCCGATCTATTGAGATTCTTCAGAAAACTGTTGGAAATGCTGTTATTGCAAGTGAGCTTAAAAATGCTAAAAATCGCATTACAGATGGGTCTACAATTTCCCGTCCTCTTGCAACCAGCGGAGTTTTTCCGGTAATGATGACAGATATGCTTGCTGTTGGGGAAGAGACAGGCGATTTGCCTAGCTCTTTATCTCATATTGCCAAAAGATATGAGAATGAACTTGACCATAGTTTGAAAATTTTTACTACGGCACTGGAACCAATTCTTATTGTTTTAATTTCGGTTGTTGTTGGTTTTGTTGCAATTAGTATTTTATCGGCTGTGTTCAGTTTATCTTCAGGGATGGACATGTAGACGAGTCACCTGCGTGACAGCAAGTAATTATCGTCGAAAGTAACGCACGCTTCCAGCTTGCAAGTGGGAGGGACGCTGTCCCCATCTTCCGCCAGGGCTTGTAAGCCCGGCAATACATTAAGGGATGCGATTAACGTAAGTCTAGCGTAGTACGTAACAAGATTTTTAAACTTAAAAAGGGTAATTATGAAGATTGAAGAATTAACGAACAGACTTGAAAGTGAATTAGGCAGAGATTTAAAGGGTGTATATTTATACGGTTCCTCGGCATCGTCTTATTTTGATCCTAAAGTTTCTGATTATAATGTGATGTTGGTTGTTGAAGATCGCAATATGACAACTTTAAATAAGTTGGCACATGTTTGCAATCCATGGATAGCTTCAGGTAATGCGGCACCATTTATTTTCACTGAAAAAAGAATTTTAAATTCATTAGATGTTTTTCCAATTGAATTTTTTGATATCAAACGCTCTTATAAAGTACTTTTGGGTGAAGATTTAATAAAAGATCTAGATATTCAGAAGGGCAATTTACGGCATCAATTGGAGAATGAATTTAAGGGTAAATTAATTCATTTGAGTGCTGCTTATCTTACAACATCCGGAAAGCCAAAGGCTGTTGCTGAGTTGATGATGGCAACTATTTCTTCTTTTGTTGCTTTGTTTAGAGGTGCAATATGGCTGTTAACCGGCGCAGAAGATGTTCCTGACAAGAAAAATGATGTACTTCAAAAAGCAGCTGAAATTTTAGAAATAGATTCTAAATCATTTGAGCTGGCATTGCAGTTGAAGAACAAGGAAATTAAGTTTAAAGATATTGATGTTTTTGCAAGTTTTGATGAATATATTACGAACATCCAGATTGTTGCTGATAAGATAGACATGGTTTAGAAATTCGTAAATGCGAAAATTCGAAAGTTTGGAAATGGTAGGGAGAGAAGACACTACCGTGAGTAGGAAAAGATTTATATTATTATTATGATGGATTGTAAATCCATCATGGCTTCGAAGGGGACAAGCCCCAAGGGTGGTCTAGAAAAGTTCGTAAATGCGAAAATTGCAGGAGAAAGAATTATGGATTATGCAATTGAGACAAAAAATTTAGTTATGGAATTTAAGATTGGCAAAAACAGTATCAAGGCTGTTGATGGTCTATCTTTTGGGGTTGAGAAGGGTAGTGTTTTTGGTTTTTTGGGTCCAAACGGAGCAGGCAAATCAACCGTCATGCATGTTCTTCTTGGTTTTTTGAAGCCCACAGCAGGGATTGCGATGATAAATGGCAAAAATGTTTTGAATAACGCTGCCAGGCAGGGCATTGGATATCTTCCTGAACATCCTGAAACATATAAATTTCTTAGTGGTTACGAGTTGCTTGTGAACACAGCAAAACTTTTTGGAATACAGAAGAAACATATCAGCAATAAGATTGACGATTTGTTAAAATTAGTTGATTTAGACCAGTTGGCTTCAAATCGTAGAATTGTGACATATTCACGAGGAATGATGCAGCGAATATGTCTTGCACAGGCTTTAATCAATGAGCCATCAATTGTTATTCTTGATGAACCCACAAATGGTCTAGATCCTCTCGGTCGAGAAACAATTCGGCAAATAATTGCCAACCTGAAATCTGAAGGTAAGACAGTGTTTTTTTCATCTCATGAGCTGTCTGAGGTTGCTACAGTATGTGACAGGATATCCATAATGGTACAAGGTAAAATTAGGGTTGAGGGAGAGTTAGATAAATTGGTTAGTGGGAGCAAAGATCTTCAATCATATTTTATGGAGGTAATCAGTGAATAAGATATTAACAATTGCCAGGCTTGCTATTTTAAGTGTATTACGAAAGAAGGACATATATATTCTTTTTATCATTTCAATTGTGATACTGATTCTTATATGTTCAATCAATGTAATGGGGCTTGGGGGCATTACTGCATATGTCAAAGACATTGGATTGCTTTTTACCTGGCTATTTTCAATAATAATGGTCACAAATATTGCCGGAAGTACACTTCAGGATGAAGAAAAAAGTGGAACCATATATTCATTGTTAGCGAAGCCGATTAACAGAAAGCAGCTGATATTGGGTAAATGGCTGGGTATATTTTCCATATCAGTCATTGCCACATCCATATTTTATATAATAGTTTTTTTATTAGTTTTATTTAAAGGTGGAACATTTCCTGTTTATTCACTTATACAAGCTATGGTTTTGCATTTTGGAATGATGTCAATAATTATATCTTACTCTCTGTTTTTTTCAGCTAGACTTAATTCTGATGCTGCAACAATTATTTCCTATGTGATGACAACCACCTGTTTTTTGATTATTCCCAAAATTCCAGAGCTTATTTCTTCGCCTGCATCGACAAATTTTTCATCTTTTATATTTACAATTTTGTATAATATTTTACCACATTTTGAGATTTTAGATTTACGTCAGAGGCTTGTTCATGATTTTGGTACAATACCGGTGGATGTTTTTTTAACTACCATATTGTATTCAATCTTTTTTACTGCAATATTTTTAATGTTTGCCTGGTTAGCTTATCGTAACAAGTATTTTTCAAGGTCGGAGAGATACTAAAAAAATGTAAAGGGTAAAAGTTAAAAAAAAAGAAGAAGAGTTAGAGAATCAGACAGGTATTGAGATACAACACTGAAAAATAATTATGAGAGTAAAACCAATATATATTTTAATATTAATGATATTTATGACATCCATATTATCCAGTATGTTATATAACTCTTTATTAAAGGGGCGGGATAATTATACATCTGACAGTTTAAATGCAGTTTTTGGTTCAACTCGAACAGCACTCAGTTTATATTTTTATGACAAGGCTGATTTATATTTTCATAGAGGTATTACAGAAGGTGTTGAAGCACATAGAGGTGATGAAAAAGCTATTAGTTCTCATAAAGATCACGACCACCATGACCACCATGAAGATATGGACATGAATCATAAAGATCACGACCACAATGAAGATATAGAAATGGCTCATAAATCTTCAGAATTTGAACCTAAAAATCCTGTTAGTGATTTTTACACAAAAATGGCTGCAGCCACCATACCGAGTGGTCATTTTCATAGATCAGGTAGAGAGTCTAAAGAAATTCTACCATGGATATATCTTGCCATAAAGATTGATCCTTCAAATGATGAATTATATAGAACCATCTCATATTGGTTGGACAAAGGGGTTGGCAGGAGAGAGTTAAGTTCTCATATTCTTGATATTGCACAGCAGAATATTCCATACAGTCCAAGTATCAAACTTGAGCAGGGGTTGATATGTCTTAAGGAAAATAATCAAAAAGCGGCTCTGCAGAAATTTCAGGCTGCTTTAAGGTTTATGGATCTGCAACCTGAAAAAGAGCAGGATTCATATCTTAAGGCAAATATACTTTTGGAACTTGCAGGAATATATGAAAGACAAGGTGAAACCGCAAAAGCTCTTGAGAAATATAAGCAAATTCACCAACTGTTTCCCAAAAGACAATTAACTATTTATAAGATTAATCAACTGAAAAAAACAGCAAACGATTAACTTATTGCATCAGAGTGTCAGCCAAAAAAAAGAGTTAAATGCAAAGTATAAAAAGTCGTAAAAGACGCATATGAATTCCTTGTGAATGAAATTTACCTATAATATGAGAATTTGCTTGTTATTTTCTATGATTTTTTTAATACTTCACTATTAAATTACAAATGCCCCAGTAGCTCAGCAGGACAGAGCGACAGATTCCTAATCTGTAGGTCGGAGGTTCGAGTCCTCTCTGGGGTACCATTTGTTTGTTATACTGTTATATAATGAGTCTATATTTTCACATTTGTAAGGCTGTAATAACTTATATGAATTGGCAACTTGCTCAGTTTGAAACATTATACAAACATATTTTTTTAATAGAACAGACAAATTTATAAATTAAAAATAGAACAGGAGTAGATAATGACAGATAAACTGCGTTGGGGAATTATAGGAACAGGATCGATTGCACAAGCCTTTGCTTTTGGGTTAACAACTTCAAGAACCGGAAAGCTTCAAGCAGTTGCAAGTCGGACTCGGGAAAAAGCAGAAGAATTTGGGAAAAAGTGGGATTGCGGAACATGTTACGGAAGTTATGAATCACTTATTGGAGACAAGGATGTGGATGCAGTATATATTGCGACGCCCCATCCCATGCATGCTGAATGGGCAATAAAAGCCGCAGAAGCCGGCAAGCATATAATTGTTGAAAAACCAATCACAGTAAATCGCTGGCAGGCAGAAGCTGTTATTGAAGCAGCAATGACAAATGGTGTCACTTTAATGGAGGCATACATGTATAGGTGTCATCCGCAAATTACAAAAGTTCGAGAACTGATTCGTGAAAAAGCCATTGGGGAAGTTCGGATGATTAATGTCTCATTTGCTTTTGGTGGAGGCGATACACCTGCACCTCAGACACGTACGCAGAACAAAAGTCTGGCCGGAGGAGGTATTCTTGATGTGGGAGGTTATCCTGTTTCAATGGCACGTATGATTGCCGGGGAAGCAATTGGAAAAACTTTTGACAATCCGGTTGAAGTTAAGGCAGTTGCAAATATTGGAGAAGAGACCGGCGTTGACGAATGGGCTGCCGCAGTTCTCAAGTTCAAAAGTGGAACTATTGCACAGGTTTCAACGGGAGTACGTGTTGCACAGAGTAACGACGCGACCATTTATGGTTCGCAGGGCAGCATTTACATTGGAACACCTTGGATACCAAATGGGCGTGATGGTGTGGGAGGAACGAAAGTATATCTGCGTCAATCAGGAAAAGAAGAAGTTATTTTTGACTGTTCAAGCGACATCACCCTCTACGGACTTGAGGCAGATGCTGTTGCAGATGCTATACCGGAGCAGCAGATTAAGGCAATGACCTGGGATGACACTTTAGGAAACATGGAAGTACTTGACGAATGGAGAAGACAGATTGGTCTGAAGTTTGATGATGAACTTCCAAGACCGGTCAAAGTAAATATTGCCAACCGTCCGGTAAAACCAGCTGAAAACAACAAAATGAAATTTGGCACAATACCGGGGATTGATAAACCGATAAGCAAACTTATTTTTGGTGCACTAACTTCTCATGGAAGTTACGAAAAAGCCCAGATTATGTTTGATAAATGGATAGAGCTTGGAGGTAACACATTTGATACGGGTCAATGTTATGATCCATGTGATATTATTTTTGGCAAATGGGTGAAGTCTCGTGGAATTCGCGATGATATTGTAATAATTGGCAAGGGCAGTCATCCTCCCCTTGCTCATCCTGAATATGTCAACATGCAGGTTGAAAAAATGCTTAATGAATTTCAAACAGATATGATGGATATATATATTATGCATCGAGACAACACCGATTGCCATGTCTCTGAATGGATTGACGCTCTTAACGAACAGATTGATAAAGGTCGGATAAAAGTTTTAGGTGGTTCAAACTGGACAAAAGAACGTTTTATGGAGGCCAACAAGTGGGCGGCTGAACATGGGAAACAGGGACTGACAATTCTTAACAACAATCTTGCATTGGCAGAGATGGTAAATCCTGTCTGGGCTGATTGTCTGCATGTTTCTGACCAGAAATCCAGAAAGTGGATGGAAGAAAACAAAATCGTTCATTTAGCATGGTCAAGTACAGCCAGAGGATTTTTCACTGACCGCAGCGGACCGGATAAATTGGAAAACGATTCACTGGTTAATTCCTGGTACTCAGAGCGAAATTTTGCAGTTAAAGAGCGTGCAATAAAGTTAGCAAAAGAAAAAGGCTGTTTGCCAATAAACATAGCTGCCGCATGGGTATTGAATCAACCATTTTCTTCATTCGCACTTATAGGACCGGAAACACCAAGCGAAATGGTTGGTAATTTGCCGTCGCTTGATATTGAGCTCTCACCAGAAGAGATTGCCTGGTTAGCCATGGACAAATAATTATTATAGTAATTCAAAGAACTGATGTTTTGATGCTTTTTTATCAAATGTTAATACCTTTTCGCAGATTTCCTGCTTGGCTGAATGTGCAATTAGAAGGTCTGATAAATCAAAATTTGTATGCTGAGCATCTAGTATAAAACTTTGAAGTGCAGATAAGTTTTCGAAACATAAAATAGGCATTAATGTAATTTGACTGAGAGCATCCAGCAGATCGGATCGTTTTATCTCGTATACAGAATCAAGCACCCAGATTAATTCAAGCATAACTAAAATAGGCACGTAGAGCTCGTTGTTATTAACTTCGGTGTCTTTGAACAATTTATAAACTTTTTCTGACTGTTTGGTGTCATCACCAACAAGAAAGCGAACGAGAATATTTGTATCGATTGCAATCATAAAGATTCTTTTTTAAATTTCTGTTTCAATATTTGATTCATTTCTTCAACAGAAACAGTCTTTTTGTCTGTTTTCAGTTTGCAAAACATATCATCAACTTTTGTTATGATGGGTCTCATAACTGCTTCACCAGCTTTGCTGATTACAATTTCTATTTTATCACCAGAGTGCAGATGCAGCGACTCTCTTACATCTTTTGGGATTGTTACCTGTCCTTTTGTTGTCATTGTTGCTAAAGCCATATTGTTCCTTTTAAAATCCTTAATTCCTTACTTCTTTGTAAGGAATAGAACTACTATATAAAATATTTCAGAAGTGTGCAACAAAAAAAATCTGATTTTATGCTTGCAACTTAACATATTCCCTGATATTTGACATAAACTGATGGTTTTCAGCGACGACTATTTACAGTATTTTAAGATTTGTTACATTATGTATAAGCTTAAAATGTTTATCAATAGAATAAAGGATTACATTGTTCTGAATACAGTTTTGAACTATTATCAGATCAGATATCTCTACTTTATTGATGCTGCTCTAAGCCTTTTTGTGGCTAAATTTTCTTATTTTTTCTGAAGATGAGTGAGGTTGCAAATATGCAGGCTGTCAATATCAGCAGTGCAATGATTTTCATCAGGTAGCCTACGATATTGAGTTTTTGAATTTTGAATTCAACATTTAATCTGCTTTCCGGTGTAATCTGCAGGTCTCTTCTGAACTGTATATGTTTTCCGTGGGTTGGCAGAGTTATCTGCAGCCCTTTAATGACCGCCGATGCGGCAGCCTGCTGATCAATCATTTTGTCTGCAACAAGATCAAACGCATCGCTTTCTTCAGCAAGTTCTTCTTCAATTTGTCTTACCTGTTCTTCAGTAAAGTTTAGGCTTTGAGCACCTTGTGTTTCACTTTGCTGAATGACTGCCTGCTGATTTGGTTCGATGGCAATATTGTTATCATATTTAACAGCCTGACGTCTGTTGTATAGACCAACTTTAATTTGTTGTTTTGAGATATTTCTTAGCTGAACTCTTGCATCTTCATTGAGAGCCTTTTTACCAAGAGAGTAGTTATATGCCTGCTCAAATGCTTTTCGTGCAGCGGTGGAGTCACCCTGCTGCATCATCTGCTCGCCTTTGCTCAATATTTCCTCTGCTTTTTTAATATTTGCTTTTTGTTTTTCCTGATTTCTGGATATATAATTTCTTGAATCAAAAAAGTAATTATTTTTGTCTGTTTTCACATACTCCATATTGCCTCCGAAGTCATAGAAATCCTTATCACTATCTACGTATATATTCCATATGATATTTCGCATAGGAAGATCTTTAAATGTCGGAACATCTAATTCATAATTGTTTTTATTTATTTTAAAGTCACCGGAGAATGAGAAAGATATATTCATTGGAGCATCGTTTCCACTTTGTTCAAGAGGTATGCAGTAGTATTCATTTTCACGAGAGACAGAAACCTCTTTTTCATTTACCAGAACAGTCCAAAGTTTTCCCTGTCCCGGAAGTTTAACTTTAAGGAAATTCAGGTCAGCAACCTGGATTCGGGCATCCATCGAAGTAATAAGTTTTTTATCTTCAGAAAGAACAGATGATAGAACTACATTATTGATTTGTGCCGGCAGTATTTTTGCGGCATCATTTCTGGTTACAACCAAAGGAAGATTAAATTCAGATCTTAGTGTTCGATAGCACAATATTGCATCGGACAGATCCTGTGAGCCAAAGTCGGAGGGAATATTTCTTGCATCTTCGGGTTTTAATCCGACTGGTTCGTTTTTGGAAACGACTTGAATTCTTCCATTACATGTTATTACGAGGTAACCTCTCTGGTCGTATGTATCTATAGTCTGTAATGATTTTATATTCAGTTTTTCAGCTTCGTTGCTATATGGTATCTGCCATGTTGCTTTTAGGTTGTAATGACTTTCCACTTTTCCATTTAGATTAACCTGCCATATACCGTTTGTTCCCTGGAGTTTATTGACGCTTGCAACGCCTCGTCCTGTAAATGTGAGCAGAGCATTTTTATCAGGACATTTAATTTGAAACTGCTTCACCCCTGCATTTTCAATTTTGTATTTTATGTAGGCATTATTTTGCAGAAGACCTTCTTCAATGTCAACCCATTGAAGAACTTCCGGTTTTATTATCGGGTTCAGCACTTCACTTTGCAGTTCAACACTCCAATTTTTGCGTAGAAGGTCGAATACCAATGCACCGCTTTGATATATTTCAACTTCCTTTGCTTTTCTGATATCAACAGCTTCGTGCTTTTTCACATTCAGGCGAATACCTTTTTCTGCAATAACGGTAACTCGTCCTGTATGTTTGCGAGCACCTTCAATCTCTATTTTTGGAATGTAAAATGTTTTTTCAATTTCATTAATAATTCTTGTTGAAAGAAGATTAATTGTTGTTTCCCCCTCAAGTCTTTTTGAAAAATTGACCTTTACCTGACGCATTCCATTTGTTGTCTTCATATCATCCCAATGACTGACATCTTTCCCTGTTAAGGTTTCAAGTTCAAAGCTGCTTGGGATCAGAAGGTCGATATCAAAGATACCGGCTTTTGTTGTTATTAATTCTATGCGGCTTGATATTTCAAATTTATCATCAGCAATAGACATGCTGCTTGTTTCCACGGCTCTGATTTCCGGAAGCACTTTTTCTGCAGAGATAGTTATTTTGGCTTTATCAGCTTCATGATAGCGAAAAGTTTTTGCAATCATTGAGTCATGATTGTTATTCTGCATGTTAAAAGCACTAAATGCAAAGTCTTCACTATTCATTGGGCTTAGTGATATTTTTTCTGTTACTCGTGTTTGTACTAACGGGCTGGAATTTACAGCAATTGCTCCACGTTGTCTATCCACATTATTTAATGTCGGAATACCAAATGTTACATTATACGGCAAACCTTCTACTGCAATTTGTGTTGTTATCATAACAACTTGTGTGCCGGTTTGAGGTTTATTGAATACAATATCAAGTTGTTTTTCTGCAGGATCAAATCGCCAGGTTGCAAGAGCTTGGGCATTTACTGATGTTACAGTCATACTATTAGGAATTTGTAATTCCAGAGATTGACATTCACCTTGTACAATAAGGCACTCAACTCTTTGACGTACTTCAAGAACACCGGATTTTACTGTTACCATAGAGTCAACTTCAGCAAAAATCACTGTTTTTTCAAGCTCTCTTATTCTCTGTCTCGGCTGCCAGCTGACAGTGACCTTCTTTTCGTTTCCGAATACAGCATTTGCAGTTGTATTTTCGCCAACTTCTTTAGAGTTAAAAAGCACGGCTTGTTCTGCCTGAATATTAAGATTTTTCTTGGGAATAGTTAAAGAAACCTGATTGTGCATGTTTTCAGGCAGTTCCAATGTTACAGAATTAACCTCTTTATTGGATTTAATTGGGATTCGGCATTGAATATCAAGTGTATATTCACCGTTTCTTGTTAATATTGCAGTATAGTAACCATGGATTAATTCAATTCTTAAATATTTTGAATTTGACTTATAATCAAGTATTACATATCTGTCAGAGAACAGGGGGATATTTGTCTTTTCTTCCACTTCAAATTTGTATTCAATGTCAGCATTTATACTATCTTCTTTTGTCTCTGTATTTTCCTCGGCTACAGTCAGTTTGACCTGAACATCCTCGATAACTATCGGGGCATCTTTTGTCTCCAGCCGCACTTTATCAGCAATTGCAGAAAAGGCAATAAATACAGATAGAATAGCTAACAATAAATTTGTTTTGATATATCCTTCTTTTTCAACATCATCAACAATATCAATGTTTTCAAAGTCATCTGTCAAACCATCTGTTTTTCTGTTTTTATAAGTAAAAACTTCGTGTGTTTTCTTGCAAAGTTTGGCAAGCAGTGAAAAAAACTTCTTTGTAATAATCCAGAAGATACGAATAATGATTGCGATTACAGTACCAGTTATAATCAGAGCTGCGGCTGATCGCCCAACGGCAGATTCTGATACAGCAATCAGCATTGCAGCAGCTCCAAGAGCAAGAATCATATTTTTATTTATTATTATGCCGGCTATTACAATAACAACTCCAAGTATTGACCATATAAGAAGTTTAATAAAAGAACCTGAGCCACCCATCCAGTTTGGAACAACGAGTACGTTTGCGGTTGGAGGAACACCATCTGCAATATTTACTGTTCTGGTTAAGTTTAAGGTTTTTGGAGTTCCAACACCTCCTGATAAGGCTTTTTGTATTGTATAGTAAGGAGAAATTAATGCTTGTAACAGTCTTTTGCATTTTACAATTGTACCATACAAGCCACCGGGAAGATTTTCATTATTGCTCATGTTTCCTGATTTCAAAGCAATTGCATACTCGTCAGGAACGGTAATCTGCCATCCGGCAAAGGATGCATCGGTTTGAGGTAATTGAGGTGCTTCAAGTGTAATACCTTTTATTCCCGATGTCATCAATCCGGGTTTTTTAACAGTCTGAGCATATGTAACCTGAACTGTAATAATTTGGTCAGGGTCTCTAGGTCGATCAACAGGGACAAGCCAGTTTCCATCTTTTTCCTGCATAATGATATTTTGATATGTTCCATCCTGTTGTTTCATTCTTGCATGCCATGGTTTTGCTCCGGCAGGTGGTTTAATAACAAGAAATTGTCTTGAAGTGTTTTTCAGAAAATATGTTGCAGTTGTTTCTACTCCACCACGACTTCCAATTTTGGTTTTCAGACTAATGTAATCGGCAAGCTGCGTTAACAGCATTTCGGTTTTAAGAGGGTTAATATCTATTTTAAATTCATGAGGTTTCTGTGTATATTTGTATGCTTTGAGAATTGGAGCTGTAACAGGTGCGGCATATTCGGCCGGTAATTCCTCTCTACTTATATTTATAACAGGAGGAGGAAGTGTTTCGGAGTTTGCTATTTGCAGAGCAGTTGCACTTGATACAATAAGATAACCAACTTCGCTTTCCGTATCGACAGATTCAATGCCTCCGATCTCAATTTTTCCACCTGTGTAGTCAAACTGACCATCATATGTAACAAGCAGGGTATAATCGCCAATTATGCGTGATTGCAGTTTTACTTTACATATGTCATCCTCTCTTTTCCATGTATCAATACCTGAGCCTGTAATTTCAAACTCATTAATGTTTTCAGGAATTTTCAGAGATAGTTCCTGTAGAGGAGAGCCACCTATGTGATATGTAAAAGCAACACTGGTGTATGATACACCTTCGCCGAGGGATATCAGATGAAATGCCTCGCAATGTACTGCTGATTTTGTTTTGTCAGCTTTCAGTAATATTGACCATTGTGAATCTTTAAAGCGGTATGCTTTTTGTACACCAACCACATTTATAGGACTGGAGTCAGCATGTATTTCCCGTAGCTCATCAAGTTTCACAGTTTTGAGTTGTACACCTTTTTCTGCTGCAATAATCAAATAACCACTTTCACTTCGAGCATTTTCAACTTGCAATGTCGGTATTGAAAATTCTTCATCTGGTACAGTGGATTTTTCAAGTTTAATCTTTACTATGGCTCTACCTGTTAATGGTTGAGAAAAAGGAATATATATATTTTGTATATCTTTGTCTTTGCTCACATCACTATCCATTTCTGGAACTTTTTGTCCTGATACAGATGTTATGTTCCACTGATTGCCATTTTTCAGTTTTGCATTAATGGAGGAAATAGGAGCATCTTTAATATCAAGTTCTAATGAGATTTCCATTTTAATCTCATTTTCGGTATAGCGAATTACACAATAGTTTTCTACATCTGTTGTTGTTACGATATTATCAATTTTAATATCAAGAGTATATGGAAGGTTTGCATATTGGTATGCATATAGCTTACGTTTAGGCATATATTCCACCATATTTTTTTGAACAAGAAAACCACTCTGATCAATTTGAGTCACCCCAGAAGCTTTTTCAATATTTACTTTTAGAGCATTGTCCGTTCCAAGCATGAGGAATCCCCCTGTTCTAATCATATCTTTTGGTTTGATTATGGGCATGGATGTATCGCAAGGAAGATTCGAGAGCATTTTTTCAGCTTCAATCACAAGAGTATATTGATCAATGCAGGGATGTGAAAGGCGAACTTGAAGGACAAGATTTTCATTTTCTTTCAGCAGCTGCCAATCTTGAATATTTTCGCCTGAGACTTTAGTTATGCTGATATCCTTTGGAATATCCAGTCTGAATTCCTGAATTTCACCCTGGATAACATTAAATGTAAATATATTGTTTAGCTGCAGAACACCAACTTTTGCAACAGCAATTGTATTTACATCGCATGAGGCTGCAAGTTCACTTGTAAGCTGTTTCAGCTGTGGTTTCCATCGAACCTGAAATTTATTGTCTGATCCAAGATTTGCTTTAACAACAGTTTTATCTTGAGCATTTTTAATTCTTTTTATATTCATTGCTCCGGGGAATTCAATGTCAAGGTCGGATCTGTCACATATGACTTGAATATCTCTGACTGTAGCAACCGGAATTTCAAATTCTGTTACACGATAGTCTCCGTCATGATTAGCACGGCTTGCAAATGAAAACTGAATCTCGGTTGGTCGCCCAATTTTTGCCCGCCTTTCAAAGAGTAAAGAAAAACCATCACTATCTCTTTGCAGTTTGGTTCCTCTTGGAAATTCACCTTTCAGATATGCAACATCGCCTTTAATCAATTTAAAAGTGCTGTCTCTTTCAATATCAGAAACTTTAAAACTCATATCAAATGATATATTTTCGTCACTGATTTCACCTGTCAGCGAGAAATCTTCAACTATCTGAGCATAGATGCCCGTTCCAATTATGGTTATAGCCAACATTATAAATATCTTTTTCATTGTTTTCCTTTTTTTTGTTTTGGACGATACGACAACCGGACTACACGACAACAGCTGGTTAGCTAACGCCCCCCCAGGGAAAGCTGAGCTTCAGCTCGGCATTAAATAAATACCTGCAGAGCTTTTCCGCCAATTTCCGCATTTTTGAACTTCCTATTTGGTTTTTGTTTTTTTATATAGACGAGCAATGCAAGGAAGCAATGCTGTTGTTTTATAAGATGCAACATGTCCCACCGCAGGTGGTTATCTACTCATTCCCGGTGCATATTGAATGAAATTTTTAATTTCCTGAACTTTACTATCCAGCGGCAGTTCGTTGGCAACAGGTGCAATAACCTTTAGAATATCTTTAAAGTTATTATTGGCATATGGACTCATTCTTAGTTGTTCTGCGAATTCTGCCACAGCAACAGCCAGTCGATATTCTGTGGGCATACTTTCAAAAGCGTTTTTTATATCTCTTGTACGAACTTTCTGTTCAATTTCCTGAACGTCACCACTTTTAATATCTCTATATCTGACTCGTACCACAGCCAAAACATCACCGGATTGTAATCCGCTTGTGCTGTTTCTCCATGGATCCATCGGTTTATTTTGTTCCAATTCAAGTTCATATAGAGCCGTAACAGACTGTCCACTGCCAATTTCTCCGGCATCAACAGTATCATTTCTGAAATCCTGCTGTGTAAGCAATCTGTTTTCATAGCCCAGTTGTCTATATTGCTTTACAACACTTGGCGAGAACTCAACCTGGATTTTAACATCAGATGCAATCAGGTTAAGTATTGCTGCAGAGTCTTCAGAGAAAATTGTTTCAGCATCTTTTATATTGCCTATATATGAATATATTCCATTACCTTTGTTTGCCAGAGTTTCAAGCATTGCGTCATCGTAATTGCCTACACCAAATCCATAAATTGAGCATGTGATTCCCTGTTTAATGTATGGCTTAATCTTTGTAAGAATACTTTCAGCAACGCCTTCTCCAATATTTGCAACGCCGTCAGACAGTAAAAGAACTTTGTTTTCAGAGTTATTGATGTATCCGGCAGCTGCAACTTTATATGCAAGCAGTATTCCTTCTTCCATATCGGTTGCCCCGCCGCATTGCAATGAATCAATTGCTTCAGTAATTATTTTGATATCTTTAACTTTTGTATGTTCAAGAACCAATCTGGCATTTGTGCCATACTGTACAAGTGCCACCTTGTCATTTTCATCCAGTTGTTTTAAAAGTAGTTTAAGAGATTTTTTGATTAAACCTATTCGGTCAGAACGTTTCATGCTGCCTGATGTATCCACAAGAAATGTCAGCACGGCTCTTTTCTGTTCTTCTCTTCCAATTCTTTTACCTTTAATTCCGATTTTCAGCATATATTGACCGTGACCAAATGGTGATGGGGCAACATCTGTATAAATTCTGAAGGTCTGGTTTGCAGCAGGAACATAGTGATAATCAAATGAGTTGACAAACTCTTCTGTTCTCACAATTTCCGGGGGCGGCAAAAGACCCGCCAGCATGTATCGTCTAGATAAGTTGTATGATGCAGTATCAACATCAATTGAGAATGTTGAAAAAGCATTATCAGCTGTCTGAACATATGGATTTACACCTGTTGCACGAATTGTTGATTGACGTGCTGTTATTTCTCCACCCACATCATCCTCGTCGGCAGCAAGTTCAGAAAATACTTCAATCTCATCAGACAATGTTTTAATTTCTTCAGTTTCTTTAAAGGAAGATTTGTCTGCATGTAATGGATCTTTTTTGGCTGCAAGTTCCTGTTTTGAAACAGCGGGTTCTAATGTTTTCCCCATAACTTGGTTTTCCAAAGTCAAATCATCCTCTGACTTCCGATCGAAAGTTTCTGTTTCTGCACCCTCCAGCCTGATAGACTGAGCCCAAATCTCTTTCTCTTCTAAACCTCTTGATTTATCTCTTTTCTTTTTGGCGGGAGCCGGTTCCATAAGCATTTGCTGTTGTTGAATTTCTTTTTCAGGTTCAGAGGCTTTGCCGCCCGCAATAGTAGTATCGCTTGAGGATAGACTTTCTGTTTGGGACGAAATATAGCCTTTTTCTATTTTGTTTGATCTGTCAGCAACCTTTTTTCTTTCTTCGGATTTGCTGAAAGCCATTTGCTCTTTATTTTGTTTTGCATCAACAGCATGTTGCTGAGCATAGCGAGCTTCTTCTCGCAAGTCAACATCTCCAGCGTATCTTTTTATTGCCTGTCTCCTTGCTCCATGGTTTCTATTGTTATAGAGTCCCTTTAAGACAACAGGAGATTTAACCATTGCAACCGCATCCACATCGGCTGAGCTTGGGCTTGGAGTATCATTTGGAATCTGAATGTTTACATCCTTATCAAAAGCCATGTCAATGCTCTCAAATTCCACATCAAGTTCAGGCTGTGGAAGCGAGCTTAAAGATGAAGTAGGCTTTGATACTTTTGCAGGCATAGATTTAGCAGTCACAATGCCTCCTTTTGAACGAGTTTTAGCATTTATGACTTGAATATCTTTTCCTTCAGATCTCAAAGTATTATCTTCTGCATATCCCATATTACTATAGTCAGCATTAGCATCGCCACCTAATGATGCACCAGACTCTTTAGCAGCTCGACTACTTCGACTTCGCCCGCTGCCGGCGACACTGAATTCAACATCTAATGGTTCAGGAGTTTCGAGTTCATCCACCTGCACAAAAGAATCAGCAAAAGATCTCAGAGAGTCTGTACTTTGACATTCTACAGATCTCATTGGTTGTATGCTATTAACAATTGCCCAGGTTATTCCAAAAACAAGAATAGTACTTGCGGCAATACCCAGCAAGGGTCTATGTGTGGTTATCCAGCTTGCTTTTGTTTCTCTAATTTTCGAAGCTCTTAGGATTGCTCCATGACGTTCAGCACTCAATTTAAGATTATCGTCAGCAGTTTCCTCCAGAACATCATTAATAATGTTAAGTCCCTGTTTTATCTCTTCAAATTCTTTTTGACATTTTTTGCATTTTTCAAGATGATCTTTAACTTCAGCTCCGGATGTTTTTCCCAGATTACCAAGAGCATAAAGAGTCAACAAATATTGTATATCCTGACATTTTTTCATTGTATTATCCCCTGTGCTTTTAATTCTCCCGTAATCTTTCCAACTGCTCTATGTAAGAGTTTTCCAACATTTCCAATAGCCCTGTTTGTGGTTAGGCTGATATCTTTATAGCTCAAACCTTCTTCAAGTCTCAGCAGAAAAACCTCTTTTTCTGCCGGGCTTAATTTGTCAATATTATCTAAAACAATCTTCTGCTTTTTCTCAAGGTATTGTTTCTCTTCTGTTTCAGACCCGCTGTTTATTAAATTTTCTGCATGGTTTTCCATTGCTTTCCGATAATTCTGTTCTTTTCTTATTAAATCAATTGCCTGATTGTGGGCAACCCGATATAGCCAGCTATTTAAATTCTTTGGTTTGTCCTTTAGCTTTTTCCAGCATCTAAAAAGTTTGATGAACGTGTCCTGCACAACATCTTCTGCACTATTATGGTCATTTACCAATCTTGCTGTATATCGCAGCAGGCATGATTCATATGCTCGTATAATAATAAGCATATCGTTGTCACTAAGACAGCGTTTGTTGTAGACACTTTCCAAACTGTCCTTTTTTACCGCGGGTCTGGAGTCATCTCTGTTTTTTTGTTCTGTTACCATGCGTGGTTCCACCAAGTTGATTGATCAATTTGTCCTTTAGACGTTTTGTGTTTTCCTTTTCTTCCCAAATAATAACTTTTTTTTATTTTTTTGGCAACAACGCTTTTTTGAAACTGTTTTTTGTTGATTTTGGGTAACTTCTCAAAAACTTTTCAAAAAAATATGCCGTAAGTTAAAAAAAATGGAAATATTTCTTTTTTTTTGTTGCAAAATTATGATATGTATGATTA
>CAYTUX010000259.1:0-14778 GCA_964441455.1 uncultured Victivallales bacterium
CGAAATTAGACGTATTAATATGTAAGTCGCTACCTGTAAGAATGTTAGGTGTTTTTGAAAAAAATATGTTTTTTTTTAGTCCGCGGAAGTTGGGTTAGACATGAGGCGAACCACAAACATTGTGGGCCTTGTTGAGCCCAGCGAAGCTTCGCAAACTGCGACGGCAGTACTTTTTTCGGAAAAGGGCATTAAGTGCCCGCCGTTCTATCCGACAATCCGGGAATTGATCAAAACTCAGGGCTCTGCCGATGCTGCTCTGATTTGCTCTCCACATAAATTTCATTTTGAAAATGCGAAAGACTGCTTAAAGAGCGGCATGGATGTGCTGATAGAGAAACCAATGGTGATGAACGCCAAAGAAGCCCGAAGTCTTATCGAATTGCGTGACAAAACCAAACGCCTCGTCATGGTGGCTTTTCCAGGCAGTCTTTCGCCAGCCATCTGGAAAGCCAAGCAATTAATCGCACAGGGTGCCATTGGCGAAGTAAGTGCTATTTCCGCCTTCGCTCATCAGCATTGGAAAGCTGGTACTACCGGGACATGGCGACAGATTCCCGAGATATCCGGGGGAGGCTTTCTTTTCGACACCGGATCGCACATGATCAATACCGTGGTTGATATTCTTAACGAAGACGTGGCCTGTGTCACCGCCCTGCTGGACAATAGAAATACACCTGTTGAAATCAATTCTTCTGTCGGAGGTCTAACCGAAAACGGTGTAATGCTCTCGTTGACTGGAGCTGGCGATTCGGTACAATGCTGTTCTCAGGTGATGGTATTTGGTGACGGCGGGGTACTAAAAACAGGCATCTGGGGTGAATGTCTATTCATCAAAAAGGCTAAAGATACCGAGTTCAAAACAATATCATATCGCAAGTCGCAGGGTCCGTGGCAGCAGTTCCTGCGTGTACGTTCCGGCAAGTTGCAGAATCCCTGCCCTCCGGAAGTCGGTCTCCGCTTTGCAAAACTGATGGACATGATTAGGCAAAGCAGTGCAACAGGGCGAACAATTACCTCCGGCAAAAATACTAAACCGTCTGCATAAGGCATGCGTTCAATTAATGAATAGATACAATAAACATTTTAGAAAATAATAAGGACAGACCTAAAGAATTATATTCTTGCAAAATTAATATTTTTTTGTTGAACTTATATAATTAATGGGGGCATGGAACACATCAAAGAATTGAGGAATACACTCAAGAGTAAACATATCAAAAACTGTGCTAAAAGAAACTGTAATCCTTTTAACTGCTGTTAACTTTCTCTATATTTAGAAATGAACTATATCTGATTAATACCTGACGTCGCGATATGGCGAAATAGGTTCGTATGATTTTTCCTGCTTGATGAGTCTGCCGTTATCTGTCAGTCCATCATCACGTGCTGCAAGTTCATCCACAAGGTAACCACGCCATTTCTTAATTTCTGCTTCGTAATCTTGATCAGCAATTAAATTGCAACATTCTGTGGAGTCTTTTGTTAAATCAAAAAACTGCTCAACACCAACTTTGGGCAACCAGACAAACTTAAATTTACCATTGGTAACGTAATGCATCTCCTGCTCATATGAGTAACACTGACAATGCTCTCCGTGAATATATGCCCGCCATTTTACAGGCTCTCCTTTTATTAGCGGTTGTAGACTTTCACCGTCGATTTCAGGAATTTCTGTACCGGCAACATTTAAAACAGTAGGCATAACATCTCTTAGTTCAACAACTTCCTCAACTGTTCCTTCAACATCCTGATTAAACGAACGAGGAAGCATAACTATCATCGGAATCTTTGTGCTGCCTTGATAAGCATATGTCTTACGCCACAAGTTGTGGTCTCCCAACATATCACCATGATCGGATGTAAAAATGAAACAGGTGTTTGCATACTCTTGACCATCATATTTTTTCATCCAGTTCATAAGGCGTCCTATCTGAGTGTCTATAAATGATACCTCACCATAATATCCGGCTCTAGCCTTATGAATGATTTCCTCCGTCATCTTTCCGCGCCATGCTTCAGTAGATTTAGCATCCTTGAGATTATCATGAACTTCTGCCCAGTCGCCACAGGCTGCTTCCGGCAGCTCTTTATTATAATAATAGTCAAAATAGTGTTTTGGCGGAACATAAGGTGAGTGTGGACGTGCAAAGGAAATGTTTAGAAAAATCGGCTTTGTTCTATCTCGCGTTTTCAAAGCTTCAATAGCTGTTGTCATTGTCCAGGCAGTTGGGTGAAGATACTCTTCGGTGTGCCATGGGCGGGAAATCCATGAGTTCCACCCTACCCCATGATCATCCGGTGAAACAGACTCAGGAGCATGCCTTTTAAACCACTTTCGATAATCATCATCTTCACCAATCATACGTCCTGATTCGTCAAGCTCTTGCTGCTCAAAGCCCATTGAAGTCCGCAGCGGTGAAAAATGCGATTTTCCTACAAGTCTCGTATGATAACCATCGTTCGTCAGTTCTCCTGCCAGAGTATGAGGAAAATCAAAAGGTATTTCCTTCTGACCAACCCCCATTCCGAGAACTCCTGTGTGCCACTGATTCAATCCGGTCCAAAGTGTTGCACGTGCAGGCAGACATGAAGGAACTGCAGTAAAAGCGTTTTTAAATAAAGTTCCTTCACTTGCTAAATAGTCAATGTTTGGGGTTTCACAAACTGAATTTCCGTATGCACCAAGTACATCTGCCCGCAATTGATCACAAATTATTAATATTATATTCGGTTTTTTGTTCATTTTATTTTTCCTTTTTTCTAAGTTTATCTCCTGCAGCCGACCTCAGCAGAGGTCGGTAATCAGCAATCCTCAAAACAATATATATTTCATAATATCCAATATGATCTTTTTTTACAACATTAATTTAAATAAATCTTGCTTTTCAACCCCACCCATCATTCAAAATTACATTTTTGTGAGAATTTACAAAAAAGTCATGCTTTTTTCTTTAAATATTTTAAAAAAAAGGATAGAATCCCAAGCATGTAATATAATTAAGTTTGTAATGAAACTCCACAAGATATGATACGAAGAATATCCGTACTTAATGAAGAGGGAAAAATGACAGAAAATTCAGGAAATCACTCAATAGATTTAGATTTAATTAAAAATATATCAGAGATCATGACTCAAAAGCAGCAGGTTGTATCCCTTTTATATGATATACTTGTAACACTTTCAAAACGTGCAAATCTAGTAAGAGGAGCTTTTACTTTAAAAGAGATTGATTCTGATATGTATAAAATGGCAAGTTCTTACGGAATTCCTCCGGAACAGAAAACTCAAAGAATCTATTATCTGGGTCAAGGTATAATTGGTCGGGTTGCTAAAGAGAAAAAGGCAATAATTACAGAGGATATTCGCCTTTCAAAAGAATTTGACAATAAGATCGGCTTCAACAAGAAAAAGAAATTCTCACATTTTTGCATACCTATTCTATTTGATCAGGAGGTTATAGGAACTTTAAGTATATATTCTGAAGATGCAAGCAAAGAAGATATTGAAATTATTAAAAAGTTTTTAACTACAATCACAAACATCATTGCTACACATGTTGCTGTAATAAGAACACAAATTAATGAGCAACGAAAACTGGAAGAGGAAAACAGAAAACTACGTGTACAATTCGGGGAAATTCACAGACCTGAAAATATAATTGGAACATCGCCACAAATGCAGCAGGTTTACAAGCAAATTCAGCAGGTTTCTATGAGTACAGCAACAACATTGCTTCGCGGTCAGTCAGGTACAGGGAAAGAGCTTGTTGCAAAGGCAATCCATAACCACAGCGAGAGAAGTGACAAACAGCTCATTGCTGTTAACTGCTCGGCTCTTGCAGAAAATCTTGTGGAAAGCGAGCTTTTTGGTCATGAAAAAGGTTCTTTCACCGGTGCAATTTCTCAAAGAAAGGGACGCTTTGAGGAAGCTGATGGAGGTACAATATTTCTTGATGAAATTGGAGATATAGTACCCGCAGTACAGGCAAGACTTTTAAGAGTTCTGCAGGAACAGACTTTCGAAAGAGTTGGCAGTAATAAAACAATCAAAGTTAATGTTCGTGTTATTGCAGCAACAAGTAAAAATCTTGAAGAAGCAATGAAAAATGGGAGTTTTAGAGAAGATTTGTTTTACAGACTTAATGTTTTTTCAATACATCTTCCACCGCTAAAAGATAGAATATCAGACATAATTCCGCTATGCGAATTTTTCTATAAAAAATATAACAAAGAATATAACAGAAAGATAGACTCCATATCTATATCAGCACAGCGTATTTTATTGTCATATGAGTGGCCGGGAAATGTTAGAGAGTTAGAGAACTGCATTGAGAGAGCTGTTTTAACTTGCAACGACAACGAAATAAACTCATATAACCTTCCACCTTATATACAAGATGCCACTATGGATATTGAAGAAGAACGCGTTCTCACTCCGGAAGGGAATATTACAATAAATGGTTCTTTTAAAGATATGGTTACTGCATATGAAAAAAGAATTATAGAAACTGTTCTGCAGGAAAATAACGGCAATGCAGCTGCCGCCGCAAGAGAGTTGAAAACAACGCCGAGAATAATAAACTACAAAATTGCTCAATTTGAAATTGAGCCAAAAGACTTCAAATGAAATTTACTAAAATGCACGGAACAGGTAACGACTTTATAATCTTTGCCTTTCAAGAGATGAAAAATTATGACAGCAGTTTTTTCAGAAAAATTGCTGATCGCAGAACAGGTATTGGATGTGATCAAATCCTGGCAATTGAAAAAAGTCATAAGGCTGATTATAAAATCTGCATATGGAACAGTGATGGTTCTGAAGCGGAAACATGCGGTAATGGATTAAGAGCTCTTGCAAAATATGTCTTTGATGAAAAAATGATATCAGCAAACATGGTATCATTTGAGACACCAGCTGCAATTAATAAGACAACAATAAATTCGGATGAAAATGGAAAGATAAAAAACATATCAGTTGATATGGGCGAACCGATTCTCTTGCCGGAAAAAATTCCATTTATATCCGAAAAAAATGGTATAATTAAAAACTTTGCTATTAACATTATGGGCAAAATATTCTATATTACACCTTTGTCTGTCGGCAACCCGCATTGTGTGGTGTTTGTTGAAGACTTTGAAGACTTTGAAAAATATGCACCTGAAATAGAAAAATTGAATCTGTTTCCAAACAAAACAAATGTTGAATTTGTAAAAGTGATTAATTCATCAAATTTACAAGCAAGAGTTTGGGAACGAGGTGCAAATGAAACTTTATCGTGTGGTTCCGGAGCATCAGCAATAGCTTGTGCCGGAAAATTAAATGGTTACACCGGCTGCAACACGAACGTAAATATGCCGGGTGGAATTCTAAACATAAAATTAGATAACAATAAAATAATACTTACAGGCGGTGCAACAACCGTCTTTAATGGAGAAATTGATAAATTATGGCTGAAAGAAACAAAAATATAGCAAAACTGCATGCAGGTTACCTGTTCCCGGAAATTAACAGAAGAAAAACAGCTCTTTTAGAAAAAGAGCCTGAAGCAAATATCATCAGCCTCGGAATTGGTGACACAACAGAACCAATTCCTGAGTTCGTGGCAAATGCAATAGCTTATGCCGCAAAAGGAATGGCAACGCTTGATGGATATAGCGGATACGGATCTGAACTTGGAATGATGGAACTGAGAGAAAAAATTGCAGAAAAGCTTTACAACGGTATAGTGGATGTTGATGAAGTATGTGTATCAGATGGTGCAAAATGTGACTGCGGCAGACTGCAGGTGCTTTTTGGTGCAGATGTGACAATTGCTGTTCAGGATCCTGCATATCCGGTATATGTTGACGGAAGTGTCATTATTGGCGCAACAGGCGAATACTCAAAAGAAAACAGTAACTTTGAAAATATAGTTTACATGCCTTGTAAGCCGGAAAATAATTTCTTCCCGGATCTTAAAAATACTCCCAAAACTGATCTGATTTACTTCTGCTCACCAAATAATCCGACAGGAGCTACTGCAACAAAAGAACAACTTGAAGAACTTGTCTCTTTTGCTAAAAAGAACAAATCAATCATTATCTTTGATTCGGCATATGCGACATTTATTCAAGATCCCGATATACCAAAATCAATCTTCGAGATTGAGGGTGCAAAAGAGGTCGCCCTGGAAGTAAGTTCTTTTTCAAAACCTGCCGGATTCACAGGTGTACGTCTTGGCTGGACTGTTGTTCCGAAAGAACTTAAGTTTGAAGACGGCTCATCTGTGCTGAAAGACTGGACAAGGATTATGAGTACTGTTTTCAATGGTGCTTCAAACATAATTCAAAAAGGCGGCATTGCATGTCTTGAAGAAGAGGGCTGGAATGTAGTAGAAGAGCGAATTGCATTCTATATGGAGAATGCACGTTTAATAAGAGAGGCTCTTGAATCCCTTGGAATAACTGTTTACGGCGGTGATAATGCACCATATATCTGGGCACATTTCCCGGAAAAAGATTCATGGGATGTTTTTGAAGATATCCTTGAGAGCTGTCATGTTGTTTCAACGCCCGGTGCAGGTTTTGGGGCAACAGGAAACGGCTTTGTTCGTTTCAGTGCATTCGGACACAGAGACAACGTCCTTGAAGCAATTGAAAGACTTAAGAAAAAATTACAGGAATAAGAATGATTACGGCAAAAATAATTGGTGCTGGCGGATATGGAGGAGTTGGAATTTTAGAACTACTCCTATCTCATCCAGAAGTGGAAGTGAAAACTTTAATCAGCCCGGGAAGTACAGGACAGAATATTGCATCTTTACATCCTCATCTTGATGGTTTCTGTAATTTGAATATTATTGATGCGGAATCTCAAGAAGCTCAGGAATATCATGATGTTGTCTTTATGTCAACCCCGGATAGAGTAAGTATGAAACTCGCTAAGGCTGAACTTGAAAAAGGTGCAAAAGTTATCGACTTTAGCGGTGACTTCCGATTTAATTCTGTTGACAGCTATGCAGATTATGCAAGAAGAATCGACAAAGATATCAATCACGAAACTCCGGAGCTGCTGCCTCAATCAGTTTATGGCTTGCCGGAGCTGCATAGAAATGATCTTAAAAACTCAAATTTAGCAGGAAACCCTGGCTGTTTTGCAGTAAGCTGCATACTTGGACTGGCTCCCGCTGCAAAAGAGAATATTATCAATCTGAATGGAGTAATATGTGACTGCAAAACAGGTGTTTCAGGTGCGGGTAAAACACCAAATGCTCTTCACCACTACCCCAACAGATATGAAAATATGAATGCATACAGGTTGACTGGACACCAACATGTATGTGAAGTGGAACGTGAACTCGGGCTTCTGGCAGACAGAGATGTAAATATCACATTTACCGCACAAGTTATTCCAATATGCCGTGGTATTATGTCAACTCTATACGGACGTCTGACGCCGGACATAACAGAAGAGAACGTTTTAAAGATCTACAAAGATTTTTATAAAAATGAGCCATTTGTCAGAGTTTATGATAAAAATGCGGCAATTGGTTCACATCATGTTCGCTGCACAAACTTCTGCAACTTGACTGTCTCTGTTGATGAACGCACCGGTATCTTAAGAGTTGTATCATATATAGACAATCTTATGAAAGGACAAGCCGGATCTGCATTGCAGAACATGAATGTTCTGTTCGGTTTTGATGAAACTGCCGGACTGGATCGCCCGGGAATGCAGCCGTAAAAATCAAGAATTAAAATATTTACAGAATATATGGGCAGTACTAAACTCTAGGTTCTGTCAAAAATTGTATGAAAAAATGTTCCGGTCTCTGCTGAGACCGGCTGCAGATGTGAAACAGCAAGATGAATGTTGTTTTACGGATTGCCAATTGTAGCCGAGTCGCTTCGGCTCGGAAAAAAAGGTTCCGGTCTCTGCTGAGACCGGCTACAGTAGCCTGTCCAGCTATCAAACCCTGCGGGGAATGTTTGGTAGCTGTGGCAGACCTCGGAAAGAAAAAACACTTTCCGTTCATAAAAACGGACGCTACATTACTTGCGACTAACGTTGATTGGGAGACATGTATAGTCGATTCTGTGAATCGAAAAAAAAAGAAGGGATAAGACAGCTAACTTTGCTAGTCCCGCAAGGCGGGATCTGTATTCCATTGATTTAAAACGAATTGGCTGCAGGTTCAGCCTGCAAATTTTGAAAGAACCTTAAAACACAAAAGGATAAAAAAATGAATGACGCAAACACAGTTATATCAGAGGATGTTACAATTGAAGGAACAATAACATCAAAGGGAAATATTCAGATAAACGGCACTTTAACCGGTGACCTGACATGTAAAGCAGGCAGTGAAATAGGCTCAACTGCAACTATCAAAGGTAATATTGAATCTGCAAACGCAACAATATTGGGCAATATTACAGGCAACATAAACTCAAATGATAAAATTGAGTTTAAGACCGGTGCAAAAATTTCAGGAGACATAAAATCAAAAAGACTCACAGTGGAAGATGGAGTCACTTTTATCGGTCATGCTGAAATCACACCTGACACAACATCTCTTCCTCAAAAGGAAAACGTAAAAAATGAAAATCTTTCAACTGAATCTGATGATAGTAATAAAAACGGCTTTTTCAATCGTAAATAGAAAAACATTTTAAGATTAAATAAATGCCTCCAAAATCGTCAAATATAATAAACTCATATACATCAATACAAGCCGTCAAAAGATCATCTGCTAAAAAAGATGAAAAAGATGGTGACAAGGTTGTTGTGCCTTCTTCACAAAAGCAGCAGAATAATGTTCCAACAAAAAACAAGCCTTCTGATGCAACTTCGTCCGGAGGAAGATTTGCTCACACAGCTAAACCAACTCTCCATAAAATTGAGTGCTATGCATGCGGATATAAATATAATGTAAGAGGCTCTTTGGCATCTGTAGTATGCCCTAAATGTAAAGAATCTTTAGATGTCAAAGACTATATTATAAACGGAGAAAAAACAAAAGATATTGCGACCGTCGGTATCGTTGAAATAAATACCAATGGTGTTATAAAAGATTCAACTGTAAAGGCAAATCAGATAATCATTAAAGGAAAACTGATTAACTCAAAAGCTTTTGCCAATGTCAGCATTGAAATATTCGGCGGTGCAATATTTGACTTGCATAAGATTGAAACAAACAACTTGATTATTGGAGAAGGAAATAGTATTTTATCCTTAAAAGAGACCTTAAGACATGAAAATATTGAAATCAGAGGCAAAATGAAAGCAAATATAGAATCCTCCGGTACTGTTAAAATTACTTCAACAGGATTTTTTATTGGGTCAATAAAAACAAAAACTTTAATAATTGAAGATGGTGCAGGTCTTCTTGCAGATTTACAAATTGGCGAAAAGGATAGCCAAAACTAATGTTTATTCTGAAAAAACACCTATTTTTGTTACTATTATGAAAAATAAGTTATAGATTGGAGAGTTGAGATAAGAATGTGCTATATTGTTTTATTATGTTTTTGTTGGTAATATTGTTCTTGCTGTTGATTAAATATTCCTGATATGCCCAATTCTGAATTTGCTGATAATGAAGCATCTGAATGTAGCCAGGGGTGTTAATCACAGAAAAAAGGAAAAGAATGTTTAGTTTAATTGTTGTAGTTGTGTATATAATTTTAGGTTTTGCTTTTCTGATGAAAGCACAATGGTTTAGGGATTGTTCAAGAAATCTTTGGAATCAATGGAAAAATTGTCATTTAATTGCTCGACTTCTGATAATTATTTCGTTTCTCTGGTTCACTTCTTTTGCCACGGTAAAGACTAATACTCCGCCAGCTGATCCGATGAACACAGGTTTATGGCCTGATGTAAATAATCTTTCTTTGGTTTTGGATATAGGAGACGAGATTAATCCACAAAGTTTGACTACAAATCAATATAAGGCTGGTTTTGCTTTGGTGAGAGCTGAAACAAATAGTACTGATTGGTTAAATAATTCACCTTCAAATGTTGCCGTTTGTGAACGTTGGGCTAATTATGGAGTTGCGGAAGATGTTGAATACAGTCCTGCAACCAACTGGAGTTTTGTATTGGGAACTAATAATGTTGATGGTGCTTTCTTTTCAAGTAGTGGTACGTTGAGTTTTTATAAGCCGAAGAGCTCTCCAACGCCTTATGAGATGCCTTATGGAACAGATGGTGATTTTGATTTGCCGTCACGCAGTGACTTTTTGGCTCCACTTCATGCTGCAATTGGAATTGTCCCGCCTGATGGAAAATTCTGGTATTCAACTTCTGGCTCCAACAGTATGCTTTTTACTTGGGAAAATGTATACTTCGGTAGAAATACAAATTCTGTTGTAAGTTTTCAGACAGAACTGTTTTGGACAGGAGACTTCATTTATAGATATATATTTCCTGAATCTTTGAGTGCAACAAATTTTGTTATTGGGGCACAGCATAATGGCGGAGGAGAGACTTATGTTATTAATGCAACAAATCAGCCTCCGGCGTTTTTGGAACTCTACTGGAAAAGTTTTGGTGTTCTTGATCCAGATATTGATGATAATGATGGGGATGGAATATCAGATGGAGATGAAGTGTTTGTTACAGGTACAGATCCTGATAATGAAGATAGTGATGGCGATGGAATAAGTGATAAGGATGAGATTGATAATGGAACAGATCCTAATAATATAGATTCAGATGGAGATGGAGTTCCAGATGGGGATGATCCTTCGCCTAATACTCCTAATTCAGCAGATGAAGATAGTGATAATGATGGGTATACATATATTGAAGAGCTGTTTTATGGCACAAGTGATGAAAATCCAAATGACACATATAATCTGCCGGATGAAACTGTCACATTTAGCATTTCAGGTGCTTCAGAGCCTAACTCTCTGCTAAATGTTGATGGTTTTTGCTTTCCTGTTAATGGAAAATCTTCACTGTCATTAAAGTTTGATGTTCCTTTAACAATAGCTTTAGAATTACTAAATGATCCAACCGTTAGTGTTTCTGTCTCTTCAACAGTATGTGCGGTTCTTAATAACAAGACAGGAGGTTTTAATGGCAGTGGTGAGGGAGGTGCTTCTTTAGTTTTACCAACAGTTAGCTTAGAATCTTATGATATATATATTAATAGTATCGGTCAACAGGTAACCGCTTCAGTAACTGATAACCTTGGAGGTATCTTTGAGTGGAGGCAAGAAGGAGATGTCGTAACAACATTTGCTCCGTCGGTTGGAGAGGGTGAACTTGTTAATGGCTATTTTGAATTGAGGTTTTACCCAACAAATGGTTTAAACAGTTTGTATGCCAGTGATGATGGACTTATTATTAAAGATGCGGACATCTGGTGTCCGCATGGACTTTTGCCTTGGGAATGTCCGGACTGCCGTGATTCATGGTGCGGCGAGCATGATGACTGGTATGTCACATGTGAGTGCATAGATATTAACGGAGGAGGATATCTGAAATATTATGGAGATGCTTCTGTCGTTGTAGGGGGCTATTGCCAAGGTAAAACAAATATTGTCATTGATATATCACCAAATCTTCAAGTAAAAAAAGAAGATGGTTCCAGTATTGCTGTAGGTTCAAAGTTTATAGGAACAGAGAACTTTCAGGTAAAAGGCATAGGCTTGAGTTCCAATTTTAATGATTCTATCTTTACAATTGCTACTGATCTTCATCAGGATGTAACAGAAAGTGTTCGTTTTACTGTTGCAAATCTTGAATTTATTGAATCATATGGTTCAAATGACGGATATGTGAGAGTAAAGGCTGGCAGTGATATTGCATGTTACGAACTCATAACGGTTAAAACAGAGTCAGATTTGCAGGAAGGTGATTTGAGATTAAGAGCCGATGAAGGACTGAAGTTTATACCACCAGGAGAAATTTTGCCAACGTATGAACTTATTGATGCTCCACCAGCATCCGTTCCTGCAACTCGTCAGATTTTGTTGGGAGCAACCAGAGGTGGTAATTTTGATTTGGACTACACATTAAGATATGGTACACCTCCTGTATACACTTACTGTTGGACAACTCTTAATGTTGAAGCCGTTTGTGTTCAAAGGGCTGCCGATGCATACTTTGCAAGATATGGCAATGACGATGATTTATATGTAAGCCTGCATAGTTACAGTCATGACCCAGATGGATACAAAGTATATATTGATGGTTCAGAAGTTGATGATGGGCAACCAGCATGGTATGTTTCAACAGAAGCATTAGATGTCGGAACTCACGCACTCAAAGTTATTTCGGAATCATTTAATGAATTGTATGAAGAAATTCCTCTGCATATAGTTACAACAGAGATTGCAGGAGACTTGGATCATAGCGGGATAGTTGGAGATAGTGGTGATTCAAACGCAAATGGTGAGTATGATTTAACAGGACTTGTTGTTCCTGTTAATACAAATTATCTGACAAAAGTTGACTTGGATGTTAAGCCATACGATATGCATTTAGGGAAAATCGAACTTTCTGCATCTAAAACCAGTGATGGTGATATAAAAGTATGGACATCATTATCAAAGCAGAGCGGAAGCCTTATTATCAATACTCAAAATTCATCAATGATGACAAAGACATGGGTGCTTGATGAATATTTTGATTCAGGAGATATTCCCTATACAGTTTATGTCGAGGGTACTGACGATAGTTCGTATGCTGGGGATGTAACTTTAAACCTGAGATTTAAAAGACCGAATAATTCCATCGTTACTAATCAAATATTGAAAGTCACAGTTGTCCAGCTTGACATAGATGTGGATACCGACCGAGATGGTGTTGTAGAAGTTGATGAAGATGAGGTCGGTGAAGATGACTGGACAAAAGATAGCGGTGCAATATATAATGTGAACTTTGATCGGGATGGTACGAACACATATGGCGGACTTCCCGCACCTGATGCTATTCACTTTGATGATAATGGTGATCCATGTAATGAAAATTATTATATAGATAATGAGGATGATGAACTGGATATTGCACCATTAGTTGTCAGAGAAATAAGAACCAGACTTCCAGCTGGCTGGAAAGTTTATCTGAAAGCAGCAGAGCTTGAAGATGTATATAGAATTCATGTTTATAAAAAGATAGAAGCATCCGATGAAAATAAGGTTATATGGGGAACAAGAACAATTACAGCAGATTCGCCTCCTCATGATCAAGAGGTTGAGGTTACACAATGGGTTGATCAGTTTGGTTCAGAATTTCAGGGAAGTGCTGTTACAGGAGATTCAACATTTGGAATTGAAGGCTTATCGTTCAGATATGAGGGTGCTAATGTGTTGCCAACCAAGCATTTTGATGGATATATCGACTTGACTCTTGAATTAAGGTGTGGAAATACTGTTATTGATTCTGATGCAATAAGAATGAAAGTCGCCCCATGGATTATGCTTTCCAGAGAGCAGGCGTCTGAAGAAATATGGGCGGCGGATTATGGAGAACATAATGATGAATTTCTCTTTAATCCCGATCAAGGCTATTATGCTCTTGATGATTCCGACCAACTTCACACTGTCGCTAATCAGAATAACCAGTGGTTTCAGGATCATATTGAAATTGGGTTCACCCAGCGGCCAGGGGGTCCGAAAACTCATGTTGTGTTCAGGCTGCCATATCGCTATTATCCAACTCAACCGTCATGGCCGCTTCATAACTTATTTTCAAATAATGTTGGATGTTTCCAGTTGGGGATTTATTTAGGAGCAGATTATGATAGTGCCGATTATGGTGGTAATCTTGAAGTATTATCACCTACAGAGGAACACCCATTAGGTATCGTGGAGTTGGGGGATAGCAAACATTCAAAGTTACTGAAACAGTTTCTGGAATCTCAAGAAGTTCAATCCCCTCAATTTGATTTGTCTGTCGGCTGGCTGAAGGTTGGACATATTGATGAGGTAACTTCATTTTTGTCTAATGGAGAGGTTGTACTTTCTGATACAATAACAGCTTGGAATATTATGACAAACATTCCCGAATACAGTCTGTTTTTTGCTAAAGGAGCAACTCCTGTTGGAGGAACGATACCAAGCAATTCGGTTGAAATAATGCAATGCTCGCCTCCAATAGTCAAAATTTTTACAGGAATAGATCATACGGCTGTAGATGAACCAGACTGGCAGTATATCAAAATATATGAAGACTCCACCTCCGGATCAGGTGCCGGAGGAAGCGTAGGACAGATATATACAAAACACAACGGATATGTTATTACAACCAATGTATATTATACTGGATCGAAAATTATGGGTGGATTAGCAATTACGAATAGTCTGACAGATGATTATGCATCTCTTTGCGACTCTTATATGGTGCTGCATTGGTGGGGAACAAATGGGAACTCTTATCCTCTTGCAGACGACAAGTTTGTCTTATGTGAAGAGTCATTGTCATGGGCTAAAGCTCCCGCAATTGTTACTGTTTCTGAAATTCTTGGAGATAATAGTTTCGCCAACCTTAACACTAATTTGATACAGTCACAAATGCATACAATTGAAACCAATATACTTAATTTAAGCTCGGAGTATTCAACAACAAAGATTCCGGCAATATTTTTTGGGAAAATATTAACAAATGGCGGAGGGGAGCAGATTCTGGAGTCTGGCAGCTGTTTTGCATTCGTTCCTGGAGCAACCAACCTGCAGCCTGTAAATGGCAAGTTGTATGTTCCAAGGCAGTTTGGACCGGCGAATTTAAACGGTATTGATGCCTTTGAAGATGCAATTGAAACAGCCCTTGGTGATAGTGTAAGGTTTGTTGAC
>CAYTUX010000260.1:0-4171 GCA_964441455.1 uncultured Victivallales bacterium
AACAAAAATGGTTTGTATGACATACAGGGAAATGTCTGGGAGTGGTGTTTAAATGACTATTTTGATTATCCGCAATGCGGCACGGGTAGTAAGTTCTTTTCTGAAAAGTACAAGTATAAAGTTCTTAGAGGTGGTTCGTGGGATAATTATATGGGAAGTTTTGCCGTAACATTGCGAAGGGTTGAGAAACCTTGGTTTGCAAGTGATACAACTGGTTTTAGGGTTGTATTGGCTCGGGAAGAATAAAATATATGAGTTTACAGGCTACAAAAGGTTTAAGACATGAGGTTAAATATACTTTGCCTCTATGGAAGGTGGATATCTGCCGAAGTTATCTTGATCATAACTGTGCATACGATCCTGCTTTTTATGAGAATACAATAAAAAGTGTATATTTTGATACTTTTACTTTAAACCTTTTAAAACAAAAAGAGAATAGTATCTATTACAAATATAAAGTTCGTCTGCGTTGGTATGAAGAAAAAGACGGCTCGCTCTCAAAAAATGCATGGTTGGAAATTAAAACAAAATTTGGAACAAGGACACTGAAGAAGAGAATAAAGATTGATCTGGATGTAGATGCTTTGAATAAAGAACCATTAAAAACAGCTGAGAAAATGAACTTGTCAGATTATCTTCTGGAAGAAGTTTTTCCGGAGTTTCATGGGATAATACCGGTTTGCTGTATTCAATACAAAAGGTGCAGATATATTGATATGATGGAAGGATTAAGAATTTCGGTTGACTATAATATTGAGGCAACTGATATATCTGAAAAAATAGCTTTTAAAGGCTACTCAGGTTATGCTCCAAACGCAGTAGTTGAAGTTAAGGGTGCCGGAGCAAGGCAGCTGTCTAAAGTACTTTATAAAATAACAGATCTTGGCGGAAGAAAAAATTCATTTTCAAAATATGAGATATGCTTAAAAAACAAAATGGGAATAACATATGACTAATTTATTAAAACAGTTGGCGGAAGAAGGAACACTTACTATAGATCTTAATGCATTTATAATTTGTATCTTAGTATCAATATTAGTGGCATGGATAACAAGTTTGATGTACCTTTTCTTTTATGAAAACCGGGCAACGGGAGCTCAGATTCATAGAGCATTTATGTTGATTTCACCATCAGTTACAATGCTTTTTATTTGTGTACAGCTTTCTTTGCCGCTATCTTTGGGATTGCTGGGTTCTCTATCTATTATCAGGTTTAGAACACCAATTAAAGAGCCGGAAGAGATAGGCTTTCTGCTTTTACTGATTTCGGCATCAATCGGCATTGCTACATTTAATTTTGCTTTTGTTATTGTTCTTTATATTTTTGTTTTCATTGCACTTTTAATAAAGAGTATTTTTGAAAAGAGGTTTGCTTTTGGTTCACCAAAGGGTGGTATTGTTTTGGTTAATCTTTCTGATCAGGAGTATGACAATAAAGGCACAATCCTCGAGAAACATCTTCAGCAGGATTTCAAGGGATTGCGTATGGAAAGTGTTGTATCAACAGAAGGCACTGTCAGTTTGCAGTATGTGTTTGGTAATGTTTCTAAGAAACCATGGAGTGATATCCAAAGAGACATCAAGAGCAATATTAACTATAGCAAGTTGAATATATATTTAACAAATCCTGCCAACATTCCTTAAGTAATAAGAAGCTGTTTTGAAACGAAAATCACAACTTTTATTTTTTTTGTTTTTTGGATTACTTACCTTGGGATTATTCAGTTTTTATTGGTATCAGCATGACTTAGGTGATTCAACTTATAAGTTCCAATTGGGGAAAAACCGTTATATTGCTCCAAAGGTAAAGTTTGCACCCCGAACAAAATCTGCTATAAGGAGTGCAAATTTCTTAAACATGGACTCGCCAATAATGATTAATGAAATTGGTATTGCCGGTCCTGATGGCTATAGAGACATGCTTGGACGGCCTGTTGATTGGATCGAACTCTACAATAAATCCAAAAAATCGGTTTCTTTAGCGGGATACTCTCTTTCCGATACTTTTAAAAAGAACCAAAAATGGTTTCTGCCGGCTGTGACTTTACAACCAAATTCAACTTTAGTTATAACTGCTGATGGCAGAAGTGATGTTTTTTCAAAATACATATTAGACACCTCATCTGTTAAAGAGCGTTCAGGATGGCGTACTAAAACAGGCTTTGAAGATAGTTTTGATGGAGCTGTCTTCATATCGGAAGAGATTAGCGATAATTATATTGTCTTCTCTTATAATGCTGTTGCTGAAATGTCCGGTCATATATGGGTGCGTATTTTTAATACAGACAATGAAATTGCAAAACTTTCTTTTAAGGTGAACGGTTCGGATGCGCAATCTGCATCTCTAAATGCTCAGAATGGCTACCAGATTATAAAAATTAATAATCCTGAAAAACCGGATGGCTCATGGGATATAAATGGAAATATAGAAGTTTTGTGTTCCTTGGATTCCGGATCTGTCTTTATTGATACAGTTACACTAACGGATACATCTCACAGGTTTGGAGAAGGTCAGCAGGATTTAAATAGTGATTTGTCTCTTAAAGATAAAGGCGAACTAGTAGTTTTGTATGGTTCTGCAGGACAACCGGTTGATTACGTCAGCTATCCGGAACTTGAACCAGGTGAAGCATATACAAGAATAAAGGATGGACATAGTAAATTTGAGATAGGTCGTTCGTCAATGAATGGCTCTGTAATTCTGCAGATGCCTGAAATTTTGTCAGATACTGTTTTTACGAATGAGACGATGGTAACAATCAGCGGTGACTTAGAAGCAGGTTTTTTCTATACAACTGATGGCAGTCAGCCGACAACAAACAGTCTGATTTACAGTAATCCTTTTTCTATAACTAATACAACGTTACTGAAAGTTGTTGCTCATAAAAATGGGGCAATATCCAGTGCTGTTTCCTCAAAATTGCTTTGGAAAGCTCCATTACCTGAAATGCCGGTTTTCTGGGTGAGTATAGATGACTATAACTTGTTCTCAAAAACTTTTGGTATCATAAGAAATCCACTTCAAAGAAGCAGAGTTGTTAGTGAAAGACCGTGTTATATTGCTATACTTTATCCTGATGGAAAGTTTGTTGATACATACGCAGGCATAAAAATTCAGGGAAGATCATCGCGTTGGCTGAAAGAGAGAAAAAGCTACCGAGTCCGGTGTCGTCGTGAATATGGTTCAAAATATTGGAGTGAGCAAATGTTTAATGGTGAAGGTCCGGAAAAGACTGCATCAATAATTCTGGGTGGCGGAAAGGTTCTTTATGAATATATCGGCTATGAAGCTATGCGTGATGCAGATGTATATGCACCTCGAATTATTCCAGGGCTTATGTTCTTTAATAATTATTCTATGGGCTTCAGGTTTATAAAAGAAGACCCGAACTCAATGGTATATATGGAACAGATCTATGGCACAAAAGATGTGGATGTGATAAAAGAAAAAACTTCAAAAATGCTGAAGCATGGTACGATGAAAGCCTGGAACGATAGCTGGGCAAAGCTTGAAGAAGATAAAGATGATTATTCTAAGGAGTTGACTTGGAAAGAGATTAATGACCTTGTTGATCCCATGGAGTTTGCTTCTTGGGTGTCTGCAATTGTTTATCTGAGCTGTGGAGATAATGGGCAGGGATATTTTGTGAAATATCAGGATAAGGACTTACCTCGATGGTCATTTGTCTGCTGGGATATGGATGCTTCCTTGCAGGGAACATTTGACCAACAGGGTATGCAGATGATTGAAGGATTCCGGCTAATGTTATTTCATAGAGCTCGAAAAAACAGTCAGTTCTCTAAGCTTTTCAAAACAAGATTCATTTATCTGCTGCAAAACAAGTTCGATGGTGAAAAATATAAAAGTATGCTTGAAGCTCTTCAAAATAGTATGAAACCATACTATGAATATGATGCACAGGGAAGTGTTGTTGAACTGGGACAAAATTATATAAAAACTCACGAGCTGGTAGAAAAGGAATATGATAATATGTTTGAAGACATCTATTCTTTCTTGAATGTGCAGACAGAGCAACTCCTGAAAACCCTAAAAAACCCTGATTTTTCTTTAAAACACACATTCGTCACCTTTTTACGTCTGATTTCCTATGATTTAATTTTAAATAAATTTTTGTAACCGTTCACGGTGTACAATTTGTAGCTCAAGAAC
>CAYTUX010000261.1:0-9952 GCA_964441455.1 uncultured Victivallales bacterium
CAAATCTCAAACTTAAAAATAATACAACCGAAAAATTAAGGTTATTTACAATTTTTCAATTTAAGAGTTTGACAAAACAATACCTTTAACATAGAATATTATTAATTTTTAACCAAATAAAGGACTAAAACACCATGACAAGTAATGAAAAACCAAACTTTGCAGAATTAATTCAAAATGCTGCTGAAAGAGGCTTTGAAAAAAGCCAGCGCTCACTGGTAGGACATGTTCCGACAATTGCCATAACACCAGTTGCTGATGGCCGTGTTGCCGCATTTAGTGACAACGCAGCCCAGACATGGGAACTTACTGAAAAAGTTTACAACCTGATAACCGAAAATGTAAAGCTTCCTGACGGCACACCTGTCAGGGTAGTTGTTGCTCCTGAAATTGTATATGGTGCCAGAACTGGTGCTATTGCTCAGAAATACTATGCAACACAAGGTGTCTGTGCCAATATATGGGTATCAAGATGCTGGTCATACAGCGATGAACTAATGAGTGCCTGCATGGGTATAGGCAGCTCTGAATGGCAGCAGGCAGCTTATGGACTAAATCAGACAGACAGACCCGGAGCTGTTTGGCTAAAAGCTTTTACTGCTGCAATGGATGAAAAGAAAAGACCAATTTTCTGTATTTACAATCCTGATCTGGAAGATGAATCTGAACCTCTTTGTGATTTTGTTGCAGAAAGATTATTACGTTTTGCCCGTTGTGCGGCAGCAGTCGGCGAAATTCGTGGTAAAAACTATCTTTCAATTGGTTCTGTTTCAATGGGTATTATCGGTTCAGATGTTCGTCGTAATCTTTTTCATCAATACCTTGGAATGGGAACCGCATCATATGATATGGTTGGACTAAAAGGAAGAATGGATAATAAATTCTACGACGAAGAGGAAGTTAAACGCGGCGTTGAATTTATGAAGAAAAACTTCAAGTTTGACTTTGGCGAAGGTGAACGTCCGCAGCCGAACGATAAACTGCTTGAAGACTGTGTAAAAATGACTATTATTGTCCGAGACCTTATGATTGGTAATGAGAAACTTGACAACATGGAGACTGAATATGCTCAAGGATACAACGCAATTGCTTCAGGTACTCAAGGACAGAGACAGTGGACTGATCTCCATCCTAATTTTGATATGGTTGAATCTATATTATGCAGCTCATTTGACTGGAACGGCAGACGTGCACCGATTACCGTTGCAACAGAGAATGACAGTAAAAATGCAGTTGGAATGATGTTGGCAACACTGCTTACTGGATTGCCTCAAATGTTTGCAGACATCCGGACAAACTGGACAGCTGCAAGTATTAAAAAAGCAACAGGTATTGATGTAAGTGACATTTGTGCAGACGGTTTAATTGATAAACGTAATTCAGGGGCAGCTGCTCTTGATTTTGCTGTGAATATTTATGAAATGGCAGGTGAGGATGTGCATGAACCTCCATATAAGATTGCTGCTAAAATTGCTGCCGACTCTGAACTTTCTGCAAAAATTACACAAGCTGCTATAGATGCTACAACTTACACTGCGGCCGACCTTGAGTACTTCCTTGGTGATGGTCTGTCAAGCAACTACAGATCTCCGGGCGGTGTGCCTATGACTGCCTACAGATATAACTGTATTGACAACAAACTTACATGCTCAATTGTTGAAGGCGATACTGTTGAACTGCCCGAAGAAGTTGCTGCACACATCAGTAAAGTTACAAACTGGACTTGGCCTGAAGCTTACTGGAAACCTCGAGGAATGAGTTCATATGAGTATATGTCAAAAATCGGACCAAACCATGATGCTAACTCTTTTGGGTACATCGGGGCTGATATGATTACAATTAATGCTATGCTTAGAATCCCTGTGGATATGCATAATGTTCCGGAATGCGACATTTTCCGTCCAACAATGTGGGATAGATTTGCAGGTGACGATTTCAGAGTATGCGAATACCTCGGACCAATCTATATGTAATCAGGCAAGCCTGAGCCCAAAATAACTCACCCAGGGCAACACCCTGGGTGAAAACGCAAAAAATCCCAATGAATTTTCATTGGGATTTTTTTATATTCTGCAAAAATTATTTCATAATTTCGGCAACAACAGCTTGAGCAAACTCGCTGCATTTCACCTTTGTTGCACCCTCCATCTGACGGGCAAAATCATATGTAACTGTTTTGTTTAAGATAGCTGCACCGACACCTTCAATAATAAGATCAGCAGCTTCTGTCCATCCCATATATCTGAACATCATTTCTCCGGACAGAATCAAAGACCCAGGATTAACCTTATCAAGACCGGCATATTTTGGTGCTGTACCATGGGTGGCTTCAAAAATTGCAACACCTGTATCATAGTTGATATTCGCACCGGGTGCAATACCAATACCCCCAACACATGCAGCAAGTGCATCTGAAATATAATCACCATTCAGATTCATTGTTGCAATAACAGAATATTCTGCCGGACGAGTCAAAATCTGCTGCAAAAAAGCATCTGCAATAACATCTTTAACAAGAATCTTACCTTCCGGTGCTTCCCAATTACAATCTTCTGCAACAACAGCAACATCTGCAAATTCTTCTCTTACCAATGCATAGCCCCAATCTTTGAATGCACCCTCTGTAAATTTCATAATATTACCCTTATGAACAAGTGTAACTGATGGCTTATTGTTATCAATTGCATACTTAATTGCAGAACGAACTAAACGATATGTTCCTTCTTTGGAAATTGGTTTAATACCAATGCCTGATGTTTCAGGAAAACGAATCTTTGTTACTCCCATTTCATTTTTAAGGAAGTCAATAACTTTCTCACATTCAGGAGTTCCTGCCGCCCACTCAACACCTGCATATATATCTTCCGTATTCTCCCTGAAAATAACCATATTTGTAAGATCTGGACGTTTTACAGGCGACGGAACACCTTCAAACCAGCGGACAGGTCTTTGACATACATACAGATCAAGTTTTTGTCTTAAAGCAACGTTTAGAGATCTGATACCTCCTCCTATTGGTGTTGTAAGAGGACCTTTTATGGCAACGAGATATTCCTTGATTGCTTCAAGTGTCTCTTCAGGCAGCCACTCTCCATACATATTGAATGCCTTTTCACCTGTATATATTTCCATCCATGAAACTTTACGCTCACCATCGTATGCTTTTTCCACAGCAGCATTCCATACAGTCAGTGCTGCTGCAGTAATATCCGGACCAATTCCATCACCTTCAATAAAAGGCAGAATCGGATTTGAAGGCACATGCAATTTGCCGGTAGCATCTTTAGTGATCTTTGAACCATCTGACGGTACAACTATTTTATCATAACTCATATTATTCTCTTTCTTAAATTTAAAAACTAAACACGTTCAACGTATAATCCGGTACGTGTATCTATTTTAACCTTATCACCTATATTGATAAAAATCGGAACCTGAATTACAAGGCCTGTTTCAATTTCTGCCGGTTTGACAACATTTGTGGCTGTATTGCCTTTTGCTCCGGGCTCGGTATGTGTAATCTCACGCTCAACAAAAGTTGGCATTGTAATTCCGATAGGTTCTCCATTATGATAAAGAACATCAACCATAATTCCTTCCTGAAGATAATACTTGTCTTCACCAACAATTTCATCTGAAAGCATAATCTGCTCATAATCTTCATTCATGAAAACAAATTGATTTCCATCAATGTATGAAAATTCAAGACTCTTTTCTGAAAGAGCCGGTTTGTCAATCTTTTCCACGGATCGATACTGTTTTGTCATTGTAGTTCCATTTATGAGATTTTTCAACTTACATGTATAAATTGACTGCCCCTTACCCGGTTTGGTGAATGTGAAATCTGTAATAATATATGGAGATCCATCAATCTCAATCTTTAAACCTTTTCTTAAATCTGATGCTGAATACATTTTATTCCTTTCAATTTCGTTTTTTGTTATTTTTTATTGGTTGTTCGTCCAATACTCCCCAATGGAAGCAAAAAAGTCCAATTGGAAAACAATACTAATACTTGAACTTATAATACACGACCCATGACGTATATTTTCACGAGAAAGAATAACCCGGCTATATAAAAGTCCTCGATGATACAAGTTACCCTTCTGGAAATACCGAGCTCCAGCTCGATACTTAAACTTTCGGAGCTTGCTCCGAACTTAAACTGTTGAGCTTGCTCAACAAATTTCAACAAGAAAATAATTTCTTTTTCCACTACGCAAAATGACTAGTTTTCCTTCAATGATATCTTCTTCGCAAACGATTTGATCAATGTCTGTAACTCTGATATTGTTCAGATACAAACCACCATTCTGAACTAGACGCCTTGCTTCACCTTTGCTTTTACAAAGACCGCAAGCAGCAGCCAGATCAACAATATTAGCACCCTTAACTTCATCTACAGATAGGTCGCAAGATGAAACACTGCTGAAAATCTCAAGTAAAGTCGACGCATCAATATTTTCCATACTACCGCCATACAAAACTGAACTCGCATGCTGAGCTATTTCTAAACCACGCTCTCCATGGACAATACGAGTAACTTCATCCGCAAGTCTTTTTTGAGCAATTCTCTGCTCTGGTGATGCGTCAGACTCTTTCATTATTTCAGAAATTTCTTCCAGAGATACAAACGTAAAGATCTTCAAAAATCTTTCTACATCTTCATCTTGTGTTCTTATAAAAAATTGATAAAAATCAAAATATGATGTTTTGGCACTTGAAAGGTAAATTGCATTACCCTCACTTTTACCGAACTTTTTACCGCTGCTGTCACAAACAAGAGGAAAGGTAAGACCAAAAACCTCTTTACCTCTCTGTTTATGAACAAGATCAATACCTGCTGTAATATTTCCCCACTGATCTGATCCTCCAACCTGAATCATACAATTTTCATCATCATACAATTTTAGAAAATCGTATGCCTGAATAAGCTGATAACTGAATTCAGTATAGCTCATACCACTATCACTCTCCATTCTTGACTTAACACTGTCTTTGCCAAGCATGGTGCCCATACGAAAAAACTTTCCAACTTCTCTCAAAAAATCTACATATGTGAATTGTTTCATCCAGTCGTTGTTGTTTATCAACTTCGACGGTGCATCCTCTCCATCAAAATCAAGAAAACGAGACAAATTCTCTTTAACGCCCTCAAGATTAATCTGAATCTGTTCTTCCGTCAACAAATTACGTTCAGCTGACTTACCGGAAGGATCACCTATCATACCTGTTGCTCCACCGGCTACGGCAATCACTTTGTGTCCGCAGCGTTCAAAATGTGCAAGAACCATAATTGTCACAAAATTTCCTGCCTGCAAACTCTCACTCGTCGGATCAAATCCGGCATAAACTGTCAAACTCTCTTTTTGAGCAAGATTCTGCAATTCATCACTTGTAACATTTTCAAAAATTCCGCGATCTTTTAAAATTTGAATTATATCTGACATCATTATATCCCAATTAATATTTGCAAATCTTTCAATTTAACAATTGTTTTTTATTAGATTGACCTTGTTTTTCTGGTTGAAGGCTATCTCAGCAGGGGTGAAACACCCCGCCCTACAGTTGCTGATGCTGCAAACAACGCTAAACCATTAATTTACAGTTTTTGTAGGGTCGGGGTCCGTGACCCCGCCTTTAAAATGTTTTTTCTAATTTACCACCCAATGGGTTATAAAAGCATAATTTAAACCCTAATCTCATTGATTAAAACACACATTTGTGTCCTCAACCAAAAATCCAAGGAAAGAATGCTCATTAATTAATAGGTCAAATTTTCATCAAAAGAGGGATATGACTTGACAATAGTAATTTGAATGTTAGAATTACACAAAATCGGAATTGTGAAACATAAACAACCAATAAGGACTATCTAATATCATGACAACAAAACGGCCCAATATACTTTTTATACTATCCGACCAACACAATGCAAAAGTGCTGGGGCACAAAGGACATCCCGACGTACAGACTCCCAATCTTGATCGCATGGCAACGGAGGGCGTCCGTTTCGACAATGCCATATCTCAGAACCCAATTTGTACGCCAAGCCGCGTATCCTGGTTGTCGGGTCAATACTGCCATAATCACGGATACTACGGTCTTTCTGGACCGACCCCAAAAGGATTGCCAACGATACTGGGGCATTTTCGTCATGCAGGCTATCGCACCGCTGCTATTGGCAAGATCCATTGCCCGGAGAATTGGATTGAATCGGACAGTGACATATTTCATGAAACGGCTGGTTGCAGTATTGGGGGTCGATCCAGTGAATACGCCAACTATCTAGAGAAACGAGGACTAACCGATTTTGAAGACCACAGTGCTCTAAATGAGTTTGGAGACCAAGGACGCCAAACAGTTGAGGGAAGACCATCCAAGGTTTCCTATGAAGTTGGACAGGAAGGATGGAGTGTCAGGAAGGCTACGGAAGTTATGGGGCAATGTTCAAAAGACAACGTGCCTTTCTTTGTCCATGTAAGTCTGCCAAAGCCCCACCAGTGCTACACGCCGGCACAGGAATTCTGGGATCTCTACGACGAGTCCAAGCTCACATTGCCACCAAATGCGGATTATGATATGAAAGACAAAGCCCCCCACTTGCGTAAGATGGCGGATGGATGGCGTAAGCGGGAATGGCAGCTATTCGAGCCGAAGACATTCGAAGCGGGTCGTCTGCGCAAACTACACGGCTACTTAGGCAACGTCAGTCATGTGGATTATGCTGTCGGTGAATTGATTAATTGGCTCGACAGTAATAACCTGAGCGACAATACAATCGTAGTTTATTCGTCCGATCACGGTGACTACGCCTGCGAACACGGCATCATGGAAAAAGCCCCTGGAATTTGTTCGGATGCAATCACACGCATTCCCATGATCTGGCGTTGGTCAAACAGATTCAAGGCAGGTCATATAGCCGATGCCATTGTGGAATCCGTGGACCTTGCAAACACACTCTGTGCACTAGCAGGTCTGGAAGAGATGGAAACGGCTGACGGGAAAGATATTTCACACATGTTGAATGGTGACAGAGGCGAGGTACGAAGCATAGGCGTCACGGAATTCGCGTGGAGCAAAAGTGTTCGAAAGGGAAAGCATCGCCTGGTCTATTACCCTCGAGAGATGTTTGCAGAGGAATATCCGGATGGATTTGGTGAACTTTACGACCTCGAAAAGGATCCTTGGGAAATGCATAACTTTTTCTTTAGTCCGGACTACGCTGATATTATTAACGAATTGCAACGAGATCTTATGGACTGGCTAATCACGACGACAAGACCTACAACCATTCACCCTCCGGCAAAACTGCTGTCTGATCAAATGACAATGCAATACAACAATGCCGTCAACCCGGACGGAAAGGTCAACCCCAATCGGATTAAAGAAACAAAATTCAGAAACTATATTTAAAAGGAGGAAAACTTCATTCTTGAGATTATTAGAGCATTGCAAGAATGAAACGCTGTAAAGATGTGAGATGAGGACAATGCTGAATTTTCAAAAAAAATAAAGAATAGCAGAGCATATTATTATAACATGAACATTTTTTTTTGCCAAATAATTATTCGCATTTAAGCTTACACTATTAAAAGCCGACTTTGTCTTTTAATAAAAAAATATCCCGTACATTCATCTTTTTACTTTTCCTTATAAATACTATTTGTTTTAGTTGTTTCTATTTAAGTGATTTTTTTAATAATATCATTAAAATAACCACATAATCCAACAACATCGGAACCCAGACTTATAAAATTATATCCCATATCCACAAGCTCCTGAAAGTTTCGTACACCACCAACTGTTCCGGCAAACTTATTATGCTTCCTGCATGTTTTTGCGACCAACTCACGTGTATCAGATATTTCATTTGCTTCCCATTGTCCTGGTTTACCAATCCCTTGACTGAAATCAGCGGGACCAAAGAAAAGCATATCAATTCCTTCTATTTGTGCAATTTCTTCAATCACATCCAGCGGTTCCGGGTCTTCAATCTGAACAATGACAAATCGTTCTTTATTTGCCGTCTTAATATAATCGTCAAAATCAACCATAGTATACTTTCCATCAGCATTGCCGCCATCGACCGGTCTTCTTCCAATCGGGTGGAATCGTGTCCAATGAACAACTTCCTTAGCCTCTTTAACAGTCATAATGTGCGGAACCATAATGCCTGCGGCATCAGCCTCAAGCGGCTGAACAAAATCACTATATGACCCCTTGGCAACACGAACCAAGACATCAACATCATAAGCTTTCGCAGCACGAATATGATTTTCTACTGACTGCCAGTCACTAGGCACATGCTCCATGTCAATCCAGATACAATCAAAACCGCACATTGCAGCAATCTCTGAAACTCTCGGATCAGACAAATTTAGTTTTATACAATTTACAACTTCGCCTGCCCGTAATTTTTTTAATACTTTACTTTGCCTCATTTGCATTTTATTAAATCTCTTTTCTGTTTTTCTTCAACTATTTTTTATACGTCCCGTTCTTCCGGTTGATTTGTGCGAAAAATTCTTTCTTACAACTCACGCATTCTTGCACTGACGATAGGATTCGACTTCCCAATTTTCAATGAACTCACGCTGCGAGTCTGTCATATAGTTAATCCCGCCAAAGGCTTCAGCCAACTGCATAACGAGAGCACCATCCTGAGCCAGTTTCAAAGCAAGATCGGCATTTTTTTGTGAGTTGCCTATTCCATAAATAAGGTTACCCGCAACAACTATCTTTGGAGCGTAACCGTGATCTGCTATATACTTTGCGCCTAACTCCGGTGTTAATTCGTATGTAAAAGGAAATGCCTTTGAATATACGAGGTGGTCGGGAGAGATCGGTCCGGGCACATAGTTAAATCTACCCGATGAAGCAACAAATGCGGCAGCATCGCCAAATATAGATTTGATTTTTTCTACGGTTTCGGGTGAGTCAGCAACTTCAGGAATATCAATTGATTGGGAGTCCCCCATCCTATCATACTCAGCCTTAAGGGTATCCATCACATTATTATAAAGCTCACGAATTTCATCCGGAGTATCAGCCGAGATGAAGATACCGTGGTTTTGCAGAACCAGCAATGCAGGTTCTTTTCCATTTATCTTATAATGCTTTATACGTTTGCGTATTTCCATGCATAGGGTGTAGCCCGGATCGATATACTCCACCCAAAGTGCTTCCGGGAAAAGTCTTTTACAGGTCACTTCGCCATCCTTTGCACAGGTCATTCCATTCACAAGTGCCGGATGCGTGTGCACCACAAACGTTGACTCGAATACATTGTGCAACGGTGCTTCAACCGATGGACGACCGGCGGCGTTCTCAACTGCCGCCCCCATCAGGTTTTTGACCAACTCTTCTCTTTCCGAAGGATCAGCCGGAGTTTCAATTTCGTAGAGCTCGTTAATTTTTGTGCGGTTCATTGCCACAAATGTTTCTGCTGTCAGGGTGCTAAGCGTTGTGCCTGAAGGCTTGACCCATAACGTGCTTTCATTTTTTACTGAGGTATTTCCTCCCCCGCCCTTAACATAATCATCGCTACCGAACTCATGTGATAGCTCAACTATAGCTTCTAATTTATTCATAACTTTTTCCTTTAAATTTTAAGGGTTCTGTCAAAAGTTGCAGGCCAGTCACTAAAAAAGTAATTCACTTTGTGAATTCGCAAAGCATGTTTTTACATTACCAAAAAATTAGAATATCACATAATGCATTGAAATTAAAGAATTAAAAACTTTTACCTTATGTAATTTTTCTGTTTAAATACTGTTTAGTCAGCGAGGACGCTGTCCATCCCGCCGGAATTAACATAAGGCAACCATAAACTCTCGGACTTTTCAATCACAAAACGATTTCTATCCTCCGCAGCTGACAAATTTCCATCAACATTTTTAATCTCCAAAATCGTAACTTCTCAATAAGTCTTTGATCAACCGCTGAGCAA
>CAYTUX010000262.1:0-5380 GCA_964441455.1 uncultured Victivallales bacterium
CAACAAAAATAACACCAATGCGCGAAAGTGTAGTGCCTGTACCTTTGTAAGTACCTGAATATAAAAGCTTTATTTTTTAGCCCGCGGAAGTTGGGTTAAATGATGTTTCGATCAGTAGTCCCGCTAGCACTTTGCTGGTATTTAACAAAAAGTTATAAGATAAGATTATCTCTTTTGAACCGAAAAATTCAATAAACCGTGGTTTAATGAAAAAAAAGAGTTTCTATTTCGTTTTCAATATTATAAAATACTTTTCTTTTATTATAATTTATTAGGATTTCCTGTTTGATTTGCCAAAATCTTTTGTCAACACACAGATTATAAATTGAACATGAAACCCTATACTAAGAAGGGAACCCTTATGACTGATAAACCGAATATTATTATCGTTAATTGTGATGATTTAGGATATGGCGATCTTGGATGCTATGGATCCGAACGCAATGACACTCCGACTCTTGATAAACTTGCTTCTGAAGGAATGCGTTTCACAGATTTTTACGTGGTCTCTCCTGTATGCTCTGCATCACGTGCCGGCATGATGACAGGCTGCTATTCTCAGCGAATTGGTCTTTCTGGCTTTCAAGTGTTGTTTCCCGGACAGGCTCAGGGATTAAATCCTGATGAAACAACCATTGCCGATCAGTTGAAATCCGTTGGATATAATACAAAAATTATAGGCAAGTGGCATTGCGGAGATCAGCAGGACTTCCTACCTACAAATCATGGTTTTGATGAATATTTTGGAATTCCGTTCAGTAATGATATGGGACGCCAGATAAACAGAATGGACACTCCTCCACTACCTTTGATGCGTAATGACGAGGTCATTCAGCAGCAACCTGATCAAAGAGGAATAACCGAAAGATATGTTGATGAAGCTCTGCAGTTTATGAGAAAGAATTCTGATGAACCATTTTTTCTATATCTTGCACATATGTATGTTCATGTTCCATTGTTTATTCCTAAGCAGTTTCTTGAGAGTTCAAGAAATGGTGCATATGGCGGAGCGGTAGCATGCATTGATTGGGCAATGGCAATGATTGAGGCTGAACTTGTAAGACTAGGCATGAAAGATGATACAATTGTCATATTTACTTCTGATAATGGATCTCGTGCAAGAGACGAAGGAGGAAGTAATGCACCTCTTAGAGGAACTAAGGCTCAGACCTGGGAGGGTGGACAAAGAGTACCTTTCATTATTCGCTGGCCGGGCAGAATAGAAGCAGGCTCAACCTGTTCCGGAATCGCCTCCTCGTCAGATATATTTGCTACCATCAGTGATATCTTAAATATTCCTCTGCCTGAAAACAAAATAGACAGTCTTTCAATGAAGAATACTCTTCTAAATGGCGATGATTCTCAAAGAGATGAGTTTGCATTCTATAGAGGCGGTGTTTTGGAAGCTATCCGTAAAGATGACTGGAAACTACATTTCAATAAGGGAGAAGGTCTTATTAATGAACTTTATAATCTGAGAGACGATATTGGTGAAACATCCAATATCTTTGATGAAAAACCGGAGATTGTTGCAGAACTAAATGTTGTTGCAGACAGGTATAGAAAAATGCTTGGTGACTCATTTAATGATGTTGAGGGTGAAGAGATTCGTCCATGCGGTTTTTGTGAAAATCCAAATCCTTTGACACAATATGATGGAAATCACCCTTATATGATTGCATATTATGATCTCGCTGATATGCCTACTATGGCAGGATAAACTCTATTCATCCAAATATTCTACATGAGTATAACCTTGACTTTTGTTTTTTATAAGCTTCCAAACTAAATGAAAAAATTAAATAATTTATGACGAACAAAATAAAAGAAAAGGAAACCATGAAAGATATTAAACCATTTGGAGCAGTTCCGTCGGAGAGTCAATTGAAGTGGCATAAACTCGAAACGTATGGTTTTATACATTTTACTGTAAATACGTTTACAAATAAGGAGTGGGGATATGGTGATGAATCTCCCTCAATTTTTAATCCTGTGAATTTTGATGCTGATCAGATTGTTATATCAGCTTCTTTAGGGGGACTTAAAGCTTTGATTCTCACGTGCAAACATCATGATGGTTTCTGTCTATGGCCATCGAAATATACGGAACATTCTGTTAAAAATAGTCCATGGAAAGATGGAAAAGGTGATGTTGTAAGAGAAATTTCAGATGCATGTAAAAAACATGGGGTGAAGTTTGGAGTTTATCTTTCTCCTTGGGATAGAAATCATGCTGAATATGGCAAGCCTGCATACATAGAATATTTTCGCAATCAGCTGAATGAACTGACTACTCAATATGGAGAAATTTTTGAAGTATGGTTTGATGGTGCGAATGGTGGTGATGGCTATTATGGTGGGGCAATGGAGGTTCGCAATATTGATCGCAAGACATATTATGGTTGGGAAAAAACGCATGAGATTATTCGAAAGAATCAACCTAATGCTGTCATCTTTAGTGATGGCGGTCCAGATATTCGTTGGGTTGGCAACGAGCATGGTATTGCTGGAGATCCCTGCTGGTCAACACTTACCAAAGAAGGACGATATCCTGGAGTAGGTTCGGATAATGCCGAGGTTTTTTCAGAAGATACCATGGTTGATGCATGGAAGTCCGATACAGATTTACTTAATCATGGAGATAGGTCGGGGAAAGATTGGGTACCTGCGGAATGTGATGTGTCAATACGTCCTGGATGGTTTTATCACACAGATCAGGACGACCTGATCCGAACGCCGGAAAATCTTTTTGATCTGTATCTGAAGTCTGTTGGAAGAGGTTGCTCTTTTTTGCTTAATCTTCCGCCTACACCACAAGGTCTTCTGCATGATAATGATATAAAGTCTTTAATAGATTATAGAAAACTTGTTAATACTTTTGAGAGTTCTGATTTAGTTTTTAAAGCAGTTTTAGATTCATCAAATACCAAAGAGAATAATCAGTTTGCTGTTGAGAATGTTATTGATAATGATTCTGAAACATTCTGGGCAGCTGATAATGTTACGGGTTCATGGATAGAGGTCAGATTTGATGAAGATCAAGAGTTTAATATTATTGGTCTGCGTGAATATTTGAGACTTGGTCAGAGAGTAGATAGTTTTACGATAGATGTTTTAAAAAATGATGTATGGGAGAATATCGGTGTTTATGAAGCAATTGGTTCGAGACGTCTTGTAGAAGTCGGTATACAAAAAGCAAAGGCAATAAAGATTACCTTTGTAGCACAGGCATGCCCTGTAATTTCTCAGGTCGGAATATATAAAATAAAACTGTAAATTGTAAACATTAGAGCCAATTTCAAAAGTCGGTTTTCCGAGGTCTGCCACAGCCAGCAAATATTCTCCGAAGGATTTGACAGCTGGACAGGCTGACCTCGGCTACAGATGTTAAACGTCCCAAAAACGTTGATTTTTCTGCCAACTACTGTAGCCGCTTCCAGCAGGGAGCGGACTTTTGAAATTGACTCATTAAACTAATGAATATATCTGGCGGTGTTTGTTGTCGTCAAGTTGGAGCTACGATGGTTCATCGCCAAACACTATAAGATCCTCGCCGTAAAATGAAAGGTCAATTGACGCCGTAAAATGAAACGGCCTTAGATTGCTGGTTGAGAGAATAAACATGCATTGCAAACAGTAAAATCAGGTATGAGTTTTTGTTTTTTTCGTTTTTGGGTGATAAAGAGTGAAAATTAATTTTAGCCGACGCCGAGGACTTATTAGCTCCTGCCCTGCTTACCATCAGACAAAGAGTTTGTTCGCTTGATTCTTAGCTGGTTCAATGCACGCTCTCTGGACGCTATATGTTATATATTCTGTTAGATCACTTCGTTTATAAATTACCTTTCTTTCTCTGTATATTGTTGATATATCCTTATCAAGTGCATTGGCTATATCATCAAATGAGCAGTATGCTTTTAACATACCTTCCATAAAAATCTTTCGCAGTTGATATTACACTTTTAATAATTTTATATTAAGTTGAAAAATTGCGGTTATATTTGTTATAATAATGTTGAATTTAAGAAAGGATTTTTATGGAATATATTACAGGAAAACTGACCAAAGTAATGGCAGATTATTTTGAGGATGACTACAGACGAATTGAACATGCAATTGATGTGCTTATGCATACGGAAATAATTGCAGACAGCTGTCTGGATGAGCTGGAATTTGATGAGGAAATTCTGATTGCATCCGCACTTCTTCATGATGTGGGAATCAAAAAGTCAGAAGCTGAACTTGGATACAACAATGGAATAACTCAAGAAAATTATGGACCGCCAATTGCAAAAGAATTGCTTGAACAATGTGGTTTTCCTGAAGAAAAAATTGAGATGGTCTGTAAGATTATCGGGAATCACCACACAAAATCAAAGTTTGAATCTGCCGAACTGGAACTACTTAAAGCTGCCGATCAGATTGTCAACAAGATGGAAGCTTAAATCAATTACGAATTACGAAATTGCGAATTACGAATTACGAATTACGAAATTGTTTCGCAAGTATATAGGTAGTTTGCCGGTGTCTCACCCGTAGGGCGTATTGTTAGGATTTAACTTAATTTTACAAATTGTATTTTTAATCATTCGCCATAACACTCTTGTTACAAACATGATAGGTGCATTTTATTGATTTTCGTAAAATATGCGGGTTAGGAACGTGGGCGGATTAGCATTGCAAGTTTAAGGACTTAACACGTATCACGAACATGAACTATTTACTGATAAAAACATTAATGGAAAACCTTGATATGAAAAATTTTAAGTGTCAGAGATGCGGCAACTGCTGCAACATGCATGGTTATGTGTGCCTTGGAGAGGGAGAAGTTGATGCAATAGCTGATTATCTTGGCATGAGTACAGGAGATTTTATAAATACATACACAGAAATCATGCCGGATCGTCGAGGATTGACCTTAGCAGAATTTGCAGATGGAAGATGTGTTTTCCTGTCGGAAGATAACAGCTGCCTGATAAATGATGTAAAACCACAGCAATGCAAGGACTTTCCTGAAAAATGGCGATATCCTATCGATGATGAAACATGTCCGGCATGCAACTAAAAGAGGTTAGCCAAGGATGAACACCGATAAGCACGGAAAAAAAATTTTTAACGCCTGTCTGCCCTGCGAGCATCGCACAGGCAGGCAAATGACGCAAAAGACGCAACCAAAAGGATTGTTTGCAGAATAATTTTAAGCAGAATGATTTTAAGAAAATTTTATTGACAGAATCATTTTAGAAAGAGATTAACGTTCAAAAACAGAAATACAAAGAATAGTTTAAGTAATTGCCGGATCCACGCTCGTACCTCGCTGAGTTCCGGCAGTACTTGAGCCGCTGAATTGCAGAATAGTAATGCCTGAACTTAGCCCAGC
>CAYTUX010000263.1:0-9755 GCA_964441455.1 uncultured Victivallales bacterium
TGGGTGATAAATCAGAAAATTAGTTTAGCGGACGCCGATCCAGCTACCAAACATAAAGTGTTTTGATGATAATTGCAGAGTTAATTGCTTTTTTGGTAGCTGGGTCGCCGACCGAAAAGGGCATTTAACAAGAAAAACAGGGAGAATGTAATATTTTTTTTTGGGTACTTGACTTTTCTTATTATTTACCTTAATATATTTGCTTGATGTTTTAGATGCTTTTTTAGAGTACAGCACATATTTCACATCTAAATACAAAGACATATAATCTAAAAAAATAAAAATATTTCAGGAGACACATAATGGTAAGTGACGACAAAATTTATGCAGCATTAAATAATGTTCTTGATGAAACTAATTTTAAATGGCTGGGCAAAAAAATAAAAGGTAAAGTAAGAGATTCTTATGTTCTTGACAACAAACGAGTAATTATAGTAAGTGATCGTATCTCTGCATTTGACAGAGTTCTCGGAACAATTCCATTTAAGGGACAAGTTCTAAATCAGATTGCGGCATTCTGGTTTAACAAGACTTCTGATATTGTTGACAATCATGTTCTGGCAGTTCCCGACCCCAATGTTATGATTGTAAAAGAGTGCGAACAGTTACCTTTGGAATTTATTGTCAGGGGATATATTACAGGTGTTACAAAAACTTCTGCATGGTACAATTATGAAAATGGGGTTAGAAATTTCTGCGGAAACATTCTTCCTGAAGGACTGAAAAAAGATCAGAAATTTGACAAACCAATACTGACTCCTACCACAAAGCTTGAAGAACATGACCGTTCAATCTCAAAAGAAGAGGCTATTTCTGAAGGATTGATTGATAGTGAAACTTTTGATAAGGCTGCCGATATCTGCTTTAAGTTATATCAGAGAGCTGCTGAATATGCATTGAGTCGCGGACTGATTTTTGTGGACACAAAGTATGAATTAGGACAAATTGATGGTAAAATGGTTGTCAGTGATGAGGTAAATACACCTGATTCATCTCGTTACTGGTATGCTGACACATATGACGAATTGTTTGCCGCGGGGAAATCGCAAAGAAAAATTGATAAAGAGTATGTGAGAGAGTGGCTTGCAGCACAGGGATTCCTTGGCGATGGTGAACCGCCCGTTTTGCCTGAAGAGGTCAAAGTTGAAGCTGCAAAGAGATACATTAAGGCATATGAAATGATTACAGGTCAGGATTTTATTGTCGATGAGACCCCAATTGCAGAACGGGTTGAAAAAGCACTTAAAGCCTGCAATTTGGTATAATACAAATGCGAAAATTCGAAATGTAGGGGCGAGGCTTTATGTCCGCCCATAATAAAAAAATTTTGAAAGATAGGAATAAACGGATGGCAGAAAAGACAAAACATAATGTTATTGATGTTGCATATGTTGCAAATCTAGCCAGAATTAATTTGACGGAAAAAGAGATTGACAAGTTTCAGTCTCAACTTGACCAGATTGTTGGTTATGTTGAGAAAATTGGAGAACTTGATTTAAGCGGGATTGAGCCGAGCAACCGCAAGCGTTCCCTTGTTAATGTGTATCGTAAAGACGAAGTTCGTGAAAGCCTAGCACATGAAAAAGCAATGGCAAATGCTCCGGAAGAGTTAAACGGATTATTTAAGGTGCCAAAAATTGTTGAATAGGAAATTTTATGTTTGATGTTAAAAAACTAGATATTTTTGGTGCTCTGGAACTAATGGAATCCGGTTGTGTCAGTTCTGTTGAACTTACTAAAGCATTGATTGAAGTAATTAAAAGTGAAGACAGCAGATACAATGCTTATCTTACAATGGATGAAGATTATGCTCTGGCTATGGCAGAAGAGGCAGATTCAAAACGTGCATCAGGAGTAAAAGGAAAACTTCTTGGAGTTCCTTTGGCTGTTAAAGATGTTCTAAATGTTGAAGGTCAGGTCTGCACATGTGCTTCAAAGATTTTAGAAGGATATGTTTCTCCTTATGATGCAACAGCAATTGCAAAGCTAAGAGCAGCCGGGGCGGTTTTTTTGGGCAGAACAAATATGGATGAATTTGCAATGGGTTCCACAACTGAAAACTCTGCATTTAAGGTTACAAGAAATCCTTGTAATACGGATTATGTGCCGGGTGGTTCCAGCGGTGGTTCCGCTGCCGCAGTTGCAGGAGGGCTGGCAATTGCCGCACTTGGAACAGATACCGGCGGATCAATCAGACAGCCTGCATGTTTCTGCGGATGTGTCGGACTGAAACCATCATACGGGCGTGTTTCCAGGTATGGACTTACGGCATACTGCTCATCATTCGATCAGATCGGTCCAATGACTAAGAGCGTCAGAGACGCAGCTCTGCTTCTTGAGGTTATGGCCGGGGTTGATGAATATGATTCAAGTTCTGCTCCTGTAGAAGTAGATGAATATACAAACATGCTTACAGGCGACTTAACAGGAATGACAATCGGCATTCCAAAAGAATACTTTATTGACGGCATCGATGATGCAGTTGATAAAACAGTTAAAAAAGCAATTGACAGATGTGCTGAACTTGGGGCAGAAATAAAAGAAATATCCCTGCCGTTAACTGATTATGCTATTGCCGCATATTATATCATTGCTACAGCTGAAGCATCTACAAACCTAGCTAGATTTGATGGTGTAAGATATGGTTTCAGAGCTGAAAATGCAACAGAACCTATCGATTTATATAAAAAGACTAAAGCTGCAGGATTTGGTGAAGAGGTTAAACGAAGAATAATTCTTGGGACATATGTACTTAGCAGCGGATATTACGATGCCTATTATGGATCTGCACAGAAAGCCAGAACATTGATTGTTCAGGAATTCGACAAGGCATTTGAAAAGTGTGACGCAATGATTACTCCGGTCTCTCCTGTTCCCGGATATAAAATTGGTGAGAACGAAGGAGACCCTTTGAAAATGTATCTGGGCGACATTTTCACTGTTACGGCAAACTTGGCAGGTATATGCGGTTTGTCTGTTCCATATGGTCATAAAGATGATTTATCTGTTGGCGTACAAATATTAGGACCTGTTTTTAAAGAAGAGAATATTTTAAAAATCGGGGATGCTTTATCACGTTGACAGGAAGAATTTGTAAACTGTAAAAGGTAAAGGGTAGACGGAAGAATAGCTCCGCCGGCATAAGAAATTATGAATACTCAATACTAAGTGGGAAATAAGATTTAAGATGAGTGATGTAAATTATTTAACAACAATCGGACTTGAAGTTCACGTTCAATTGAAAACAAAAACAAAAATATTCTGCGGATGTTCTGTTGATCCTGATGCAGAACCAAATACAAATGTCTGTCCTATATGTCTGGGCTATCCGGGTGCACTGCCTGCACTTAATGAGACGGCAGTTAAATACGGCATAATGACAGGACTAATGATTGGAGCAAAAATTAACCTTTACAGTAAATTTGACAGAAAAAGCTATTTTTATCCTGATATGTCAAAAAACTTCCAGACTTCACAATATGATTTACCAATCTGCGAAGGAGGAGCTGTTGATATTGAGCTTGAAGATGGAACAAAAAAATCGATCGGCATAACAAGAATACACCTTGAAGAAAATGCAGCCAAGAATTTTCATCTTGCAAAGATGAGCGGAATAGATTTTAATCGCGCCGGAACACCTTTGATTGAGGTTGTCACAGAACCGGATATTGAGAGTCCTGAAGAGGCATATGCATTTTTGCAGGCTCTTCGTCAGATAGTTGTCTATACCGGGGTTAGCGACTGCAACCTGGAGCTTGGGCAATTACGTTGCGATGTAAACAGCAGTGTTCGTCCAGAGGGGCAAAAAGAACTTGGCGAACGAACTGAAATGAAAAATCTTAACACTTTCAAGGGAATATACAATGCCCTGAAATATGAGATCGAGAGACAAAAAGATGTTTTGCGTGCCGGCGGAAAAGTATCTCAGGAAACCCGTCGTTGGGATCCCGATGCAGGTGTTACAACTGTAATGAGAACTAAAGAAGATGCACATGACTATCGCTACCTCCCTGAACCTGATCTGATGCCAATGGTTTTTGATGAGGAATATCTGGAAAAATTGAGAACAGAGCTTCCGGAATTGCCGGCAAAACGTCGCGAACGCTTTGAAAAAGAGTTTTCAGTTCCTGCTTATGATGCGGGGGTTCTGGTCGCAGAAAAAACTATTGCAGACTATTTTGAATCCGCTGCGGGAATGAGTGAAAATCCCAAGCTTGTTTCAAACCTTATGATGACGGAAATGTTGAGAATTCTTTCTGAAACTCAAAGAGATATCTCTGAGATTTCCATCACACCTGAAGCTCTGGCAAAATTAGCTGATCTTGTTCATGCAAAAACAATTAATAGTAATACTGCAAAAAAAGTGTTTGAAATTCTTTTTGAAGAAGGTGGAGAACCTGAAAGTATTGTAGAAAAAAATGGATGGGCTCAGGTTAGTGACACAGATGAAATAGAAGGATTTGTTGATGAAGCTATTGCCGCAAATCCAAAATCTGTAAGTGACTTCAAATCCGGAAAAGTTGCTGCTGTTAAATTTTTAGTTGGGCAAGTTATGAGATTCAGCAAAGGAAAAGCAAACCCTCAACTTGCAGAAAAGTTGCTTTTAGAAAAGTTAAAATAAATATTTAAGAACGGAGATAAAAAATTGACTTCAAATGATGAATATGTACTGCAGATTCTCCAGGAAAATGCTTTAGTCGGGGCAGATCAGATTGAACATGCCAGAAATATGACGATGAATGATCCAAGTCTTAGTGTTGTGGATGCACTTTTAGATTCCGGTGCTATTGCAGAAGTGGACGTTCTATGCACTCTTGGCGAACAGTTTGGAATGAAAGTTGTAAGTCTGGATGAGTTTGAAATTAAACCGGAAATTGTTGAGCTTATTTCATCTGAAACAGCACATTCACAACATATAATTCCATTATATGAAGATGAAAACAACACCTTGGTTGTTGGCATCTGTGACCCTCTTGATTATGCTTCTCTTGATAACCTTAGGTACAAACTAAAACGTGAAATCGAAGCTGTCCTTGCTGTAAGAAAAGAAATATTAGCTCTTATTGAACGTTATTATCAGATGGATTCAACAATGGATACAATGTTGGATCAAATATCTGAAGTGGAAGATGGAACTGTTGATATTTCATCAAGCATGAGCAATATTCTTGATGATGAAACCACAAGTGAAACAGATGCTCCTATTATTAAACTATGCAGTCTGATTATTATGGAAGGCTATAAAAACAGTGCTTCAGATATTCACCTTGAACCGCTTGAAAAAAGATTTAGGGTCAGGTACAGAATTGATGGTGTTTTACATGAAGTTGACAGTCCTCCCAAACGTCTTCAGTCTGCCATTATCAGTAGAATGAAGATTATGGCTCACATGAAAATTTCTGAAAAAAGAACTCCTCAGGATGGCAGAATTCAGGTTAATATCGGTGGTCGGGAGCTTGACCTTCGTGTGTCTACAATACCTACAGAGCATGGCGAAAGTATTGTTATGCGTATTTTGGATAAACAGAATCTTGCTCTTGGTCTTCCGCAGCTTGGATTTTTCTCTGACGATCAGAAAACATTTGAAAGTTTGATTAATCTTTCTGATGGTATTATTCTTGTTACCGGTCCTACCGGTTCAGGCAAAACCACAACTCTATATGCTTGTCTTGGACAGATTAATAAACCCGACAGAAAAATCATTACTGTAGAAGACCCGGTTGAATATCAGATGTCCGGTATCAATCAGGTACAGGTTGCAAAAGACATTAATCTAACTTTCTCAGCAGCACTGCGTTCTATCTTGCGTCAAGCTCCAAACATTGTTATGATTGGTGAAATTCGAGATCCGGAAACAGCAAGTATTGCTACGGAAGCAGCTCTTACAGGACATCTGGTGTTCAGCACCCTGCATACAAATGACGCCCCTAGTGCTGTTACTCGTCTTTTGGATATTGGTGTTAAACCATTCCTTGTTGCATCTTCTGTCAGAGCTGTTATGGCTCAACGTCTTATTCGAACCATCTGCCCTCAATGCAAAGAGGAGGTAACTCCTAGTCAAAGTGATTTGTCCTTTTTAGGTGCGTTAGGTGCAAGCCTTGTTAACACACCAATATATAAGGGTAGAGGATGCAGTAAGTGTTCGTTAACAGGCTATAAGGGCCGAAAAGGTCTATTTGAAATCTTCAGAATCACAGATGAAGTTCAGCATCTTATCTTTGACAAACAAAGTGCTGTTGAACTTAGAGCAAAGGCAAGAGAAAATGGAATGCGGACACTGCGTGAAGATGGTGTAAGAAAAGTTCTTGCCGGAATAACAACTATTGAAGAAGTAATGCGTGTTACAATGGGTGATGCAGACTAGTTTTATTAAATAATTTAGCATATTGGAGAAAACATTATGAGTGTAGAAATGAATGAATTGTTACAGTTGGCTATTGACGAAGGTGCGTCAGATGTGCATGTTGCAGTTGGTATTGCACCAACACTACGTATAAATGGCAACCTAAATCCTCTGGATGTGGATATACTGACTCCGGATGATACTGAACGCTTGATGAAGAGTATCACATCTGCTGAAGACCAGCAGAAATTACGAGAAGACGGCAGTGTTGACTTTGGTTTTAGTTTTGGAGATGTAGCACGTTTTCGTGTCAGCTGCTTTATGACAAAAGGTTGCATGGGTGTTGTGCTGCGTCTGATTCCTGCTGATCTATTGTCTCTCGAGCAAATTGGTCTGCCGACTCAAGTAAAAGAATTATTATACAAACCTAGAGGAATGATTCTCGTGACCGGTCCTACCGGTTCAGGCAAGTCCACAACTCTTGCAAGTATGATTAATATTATTAACATTGAGAGAGACTGCCATATTATTACAGTTGAAGACCCGATTGAATACTATCATGAACACAAAACCTCTATCATAACACAACGTGAAGTCGGTAATGATGTTCCTACTTTTAAAGATGCACTAATACGTGCACTGCGTCAGGATCCTGATGTCATTCTAGTTGGTGAAATGAGAAACCTGGAAACAATGGAAGCTGCAATTAGTGCAGCTGAAACAGGTCATCTGGTATTTGCAACCTTACATACAACAGGAGCTGCCAGTACTGTTGACCGTATTGTGGATGCCTTCCCGATGGATCAGCAGGAACAGGTAAGAACTCAACTTGCAACAAGTCTGGTTGCCGTGATTTCTCAAGTTCTGCTGAAAAGAGTTGACAGAAAAGGGCGTGTGGCCGCATTTGAAATAATGATTTCAACAGATTCAATTCGCTCGCTTATTAGAGATAACAAAACATTTCGAATTACCTCTGACATACAAACAGGTGCAAAATATGGCATGATTACACTGGACTCTCACCTCTTTTCATTATATAAGGCAGGCATAATTAGTTATGATGACTTAATTACAAAATCTCAAGACCCGGAAGCATTAGTGCAAAAACTAAGAGAGTCCAAACGCTAACCAAGAACCAATGGAGAAATAAATATGGCAAATGACAGAATAAGCAATGATGTTGTCCTTCAGCTTATAGAAGAGAATGGACTGCTGGATGAAGATCAACTGACTGAATTGATTAATGAAGCTGAAGTTTCCGGCAAATCAATAAGACATCTGGTTCTTGACATGGAAATGGCGACCGAAGAAGATATCATTGAATTAATTGCTAATTATATGGGTACAAGGGTCATAAACCTCCCCGCAACCGATATCCCGCAAAATATTATTCATTCAATTCCGGCAAGTGTTGCGAGAATGTATAATGTCGTTCCGGTAGAGGCTAATTCAAGTTCATTACTATTGGCAACTGCTGACCTTATGACTCCTGAAGTCTCTGACGAGCTCATGTTCGCTCTAACAAAAGATATTAACTTTGTTCTGGCTTTTGAAGACGATGTTAAAAATTGTATTAATCAATTTTATGGTGATGAAAGCGACACTGTTAATGACATGCTTGCTTCTCTGGAGTCTGAAATTGAAAATATGGATGAGACTCTGGATCTTAAAGATGGCTCAGATGATGCCAGTATAGAAGAAGAAGTTGTCAACTCAACCCCTGTTATAAGATTTGTAAATCTGGTACTCTTTCAGGCGGTGCAATCAAGATCTTCAGATATTCACTTTGAACCATTTGAAAAAGAATTTAGAATTCGATATCGTGTTGATGGTGCTCTTCTGGAAATGGCTCCTCCTCCTCTAAGACTGGCAGGTCCTGTTATATCTCGTATAAAAGTTATGGCAGGTTTGAATATTGCAGAAAGAAGAATTCCTCAGGATGGTCGTATTCAGATTACCGTTGCAGGAAAGCAGATTGACCTTCGTGTATCTACCCTTCCGACTCAGGGGGGAGAAAGCGTTGTTCTTCGTGTTTTGGATAGAAATGTTGTGGCTCTTGATATTGACAATCTCGGCATGCCTGATGATGTTAGAGAAAATTTTGTGGAAGATATTGCAAAGCCAAATGGTATTATTATTGTTACAGGTCCTACAGGTTCCGGTAAGACCACAACGCTATATTCCGGATTAGGAGCTCTAAACACTATTGAAAGAAAGATTCTAACTGCTGAAGAACCTGTGGAATATGATATTGAAGGACTTATACAGGTTCCAATTAACAATCAGGCAGGAAATACCTTTGCAAAAGTTCTGAGAGCTTTTCTTCGTCAGGATCCTGATGTCATTATGATTGGGGAAATTCGTGACCTGGAAACAGCACAGATTGCTGTTCAGTCGGCTCTTACCGGTCATTTGGTGTTCAGTACTTTGCATACAAATGATGCTCCAGGTGCCGTTACCCGTCTGGTAGATATGGATGTTGAACCATATCTTGTCTCTTCTACTCTGCAGGCAATTCTCGGACAGAGACTTGTCAGAACAATCTGCTCAAACTGTAAAGTGTCATACACTCCGGATGATGATCAGTTAGAAGTTCTCGAAATGTCCCGTAAAGAAATTTCAGGTAGAGACTTCTATTATGGGCGAGGATGCCCTGTTTGTGATGAAAAAGGTTATAAAGGTCGAAAAGGTCTTTATGAATACTTAAAAATCAGCGAACCAATCAAAATCATGATTAATGAAAAGCGACCTACACTTGAACTAATGGAAAAGGCAATTGAACTTGGTATGAGAACTCTGCGGGAAGATGGAATAAGGAACATTCTTGATGGCTATACAACTGTTGATGAAGTAATCAAGTATACATAAGGAAATGGCTCTTAATCCCTAATTCTTAAGTCTTAGTACATAACACTTATTACTTAATTACGACATTAACTATGAAAAAATATTTTGTGAATATAAAAGAAAAAAGCTTTTGGGCTCTTCTGTTATTGGGTTTGCTTGCTCTGACGGGCATTTTTGATCATTCCGCATGGACGCCTGACGAACCCAGGGTTGTTGCAATAGCACTGGAAATGAGTAGAACAGGGAATCTAATTGTTCCGCATTTAGCGGGCGTTCCATTTCTTGAAAAACCCCCAGGCTATTTTATGCTCGGTGCTTTATTTATAAAACTGTTTTCGCGGCTTTTTGGTGTTGTCGGTTCTGTCAGGTTTATGGGCTTTCTCTTAACTGTCGGAACTCTTTTTTTCTCCTATCATTTTGCTAAGATTATCTATAACAAACGAACGGCTCTTTTTACAGCATTAATATGTAACTTCTCAAAAACTTTTCAAAAAAATATGCCGTAAGTTAAAAAAAATGGAAATATTTCTTTTTTTTTGTTGCAAAATTATGATATGTATGATTA